>JBEBJC010000500.1:0-6091 GCA_040080105.1 Myxococcota bacterium | reverse complement strand
CTCGGCGAGCCGCGCGTCGATCCCGCCGGGGCGCGACAGCGCGAACCCCGCCCCCGCCGCGAGCAACGCCGCCTCGACCGCGTCCCGCGCGAGCTCCGCCCCGAGCGCGACGTTCTCCGCGACCGTGCGAGCGAACAACATCGTGTCCTGGGGGACCACCGCGACGCTCGCCCGGATCGCCGCCGCGTCGAGCTCCGACAGCGGGCAGCCTCCGAGGTGCACCTCGCCCGCGGTGGGGGACAGCGCCCCGGTGACCAGGCGCAGCAGCGTGGTCTTCCCTGCCCCGGTCGGCCCGACCAGCGCGACCAGCTCACCCGGGCGCACCTCGGCGGTCACGTCGGTCAGGATGGCGACGCCGCCGAGCTCGAACCCGACCCGATCCCACCGCACGGTGAGCGGGCCGTCGGGCACGGGGCGTCCGACGCGGGGCGGCGGCGCTTGCCGGAGCGCCCGATCGATCCGCTCGAGCGCGGACAGCGAGCGCCGCAGCAAGGTCCCGACCTCCATCAGCCCGGACAGGGGGCGGCTCGCGAGCAACAACGCGGCGACCGCCGCGATCACGCTGGGTGCGTCGGCGGTCCCTCGAGCGATGTCGCGGCTGCCGAGCACCATCACCAGCCCGATCGCCGCCGCCGCGGCGACCTCGACCAGCGCGGTCGGCACCACCCGGGCCACCTCGAGCTTCGCGCGCGCGACCCGATCGCGCGCGTCGGCGGCGGCGAACCGCTGCCGCTCCCCCGGTTCGGCGGTGAACGCCCGCACGACCTCGGCGTTCGCCAGCTGCTCGGCCGCCAGCGCCGCCAGATCCGCCCGCGCCTCCCGAGCGTCCGAGGTCGCTCGGCCGACGGCCCGGTTCGCGGCGGAGCCGACCGCGAGCACCGCGCCGAGCAGGCCGACCGCGATCGCCGCGAGCCCGGGGGCGAACCACACCGCGGTGCCGAAGAGCGCCACGAGCGAGATCGGGTTGCGCACCGCGGTCACCAGGGCCGACACCCCGTACTGAACCTGATCGACCTCGTCGGTCAGCCCGGACAGGCGGTGCCCGACCCCGCCGTCGCCCGCGAGGTACGCCGCGTGGACCTGCAGCCGCAGCGCCGACGACACCGACCCCGCCACCGCGCGGGTCAGCGCCGCGCGCGCGAGCTGGGTCACCGCGGTGCCCGCCGCCACCGCGACGAACGCCCCGCAGGTCCACGCGAGCACCACCGGGTCGCCGACATGCTCGAGCCCGCGCCGCAGCAGCCACACGGCCGCGCCCGGCAGCACGCCGCCGATCCCGAGCAGGGCCGCCGCGAACGCGAGCGGCGCGGCGTGGGGTCGGAGCAGCGCCAAGTACGCCCGGAGTGTCATCGGCACCCCTCGAGCTCGAACACGTCCCACGGGCCGACCCGGCGCCCGTGCGCGTCGACCGTCGAGATCCGCGACGGCCCCCGCACCCCCTCACACCGGGCGGCGGCGCACCGGGGAGGTCCACCGGTCGAAGGGCGGACGAACACCGCCTCCGGTGGGAGCGGCGCCGGGACGAGATCGTACTGCGACGTTCGCCCACAACCGGGCAACACCCGCGCGTCGAGGCCGGTGGTGAACGTGATCTCGGCGGCCTCCTGGTAGCGCTCGGTCAGGATCGGGCGCGGCCCCTGCTCCCCGGCGGCGGGCGCGGCCCACCGCGCGACCTCCTCCCCGAGCCGCTCGGCCTCGGTGAACCGGGCGGCCGGGTCCCGGTCGAGCTCGACCAGCGGGGTCACCGAGTGGAGCGCCAGCAGCCCGCTCACCACCGCGGCCAGGGCGACCCCGAGCTGCCCGGCGCGGGCGATCCGACCGCCCGACCGCGCCACCAACACCCCGGCGCCGATCCACGCCGGCGCGGGCCAGTGGGCCTCCGGGGGCCCGCCGACCGCCGCCACCGCGAAGCCGAGCAGCAGCGGGGCGCTGGTGGCGAGCGCCAGCCGATCGACCCGCTCGACCGAGCCCCACCGGCGGGCGGCCCGCGCCCCAGCCAACCCGGCGGCGAGCGCCGCGACCGGGCCCACGACCGCGATCTGCTCGGCCACCTGGACCCACGGACCCCACCACCCCGGGGCGCGCGGGTGCCACAGCCCGTCGCGCAGCACGAACCGGACGGTCACCGCGTCGTGGTCCAGGTTCCACCACAGGTTCGGTGCGAGGAGGGCCAGCGCCGCCCCGAGGCCGATCCACGGGTGGATCGTCCGGCGCTCGGCCGCGGTCGCGCCGAGGATCAGCAGCGGGAGCAGCGCCACCCCGGTGTACTTCGACAACGACGCGAGGCCGCCGAACACCCCCGCGAGCCACCACCCGCGCCCGCCGCGCGCCGCCGCCGCGAGCCCGGCGAGCCACGCGGCGAGCAAGTACACGTCGGGCACCGCGAGGTTCGTGAGGAACAACAGCGGAGGGAGCGCGGTCGCCCAGCCGACCCACAACCCGCGATCCCGCACGAGCGGCGCGGTCGCGGCGACGGCGGCACCCCACGCAGCGATCCCCGGGAGCCGGAGTGCGAGCGGCGCGTCGCCCCCGAGCGCCCGCGCGGCGGCGAGCGCCCACGCGATCAGCGGGGGCTGATCGTAGTACCCGAGCGCCAGCGCCCGCGACCAGGTCCAGTGGTACGCCTCGTCGGCCGACAACCCCCACCGCGCCGCCAGGGCGAGCTTGACCACCAGCGCCGCTGCCAGCGCCGCGACCCATGGGCGGAGATGGAGCCGGGTCATCGGGGCGATCCGCCCGGCGTGTCGGCGCCGAGCCAAGCGCACACCTCGTCCGCGACTCGATCGTACGCGTCGGCGCCCCGCAGGGCTTCCAACAGCCCGCGCGGGACCTGCCCGCGCACGCCGGCCAAGCTGGCCATTTCGGCAGCGATGGCGACTGGATCGAGGTCCTGGACGTGTTCGGGGACGGCGGGTCGGTCGGACAGCACGTTGGGCAGGGCCAGGTGGCGCACGGTCAACACCCGGCGCGCGATCGCGGCGGTCCACGGGTGGACCCGGTAGGTGACCACCATCGGCACGTCCATCGCCGCGAGCTCGAGGGTCGCGGTCCCGGCGGCGGTCACCGCCGCGTCGACCCCCGCGACCTCCGCCATCGAGTCGACGTAGGTCGCGTCGAGGCCACCCAGCTGCGCGCGCGCCCCGACCGTGTCGCGCGGCACGACGAACCGGCACCGGGGATCGCGGCGGCGGAGCTCGCGCGCGACCTCGCGGAACACGGGCCACAACGCGCGGACCTCGGCGGGGCGGGAGCCGGGGCACAGCGCGAACCACCCCCGGCGGCGCGGGGTCGCCGGGCGGAGCGCAGCTGCGGGGTGCCCGACGAACCGGGCCCGCACCCGCCCCGCGTACAGCGCCGGCTCGAACGGCAGCAGGCACAACACCGCGTCCACCGCCGACGCGATCGCGTCGACCCGGCCCGGCCGCCACGCCCACACCTGCGGAGAGACCCAGTGCAGCACCGCGATCCCCGCCGCCCGCAGCCGCGGCGCCAGCCGGAGCCACGCCGAGGGCGCGTCGACGGTCAGCGCGACCCGGGCGCCCGAGTGGACCGCCAGCGCGTAGGCCTCGTCGAGGCCGCGCCGCAGGTCGAGCAGCCGCGGGACCACCTCGACCAGGCCGATCGCGGTGAACCGCTCGGCCGCGAGGCCGGTCACGCCGAGGGCGCGCATCCGCGGGCCAGCGACACCCACGAGTTCGAGCGCGGGGAGCCGGGCCCGCAACACCGGGACGAGGCCTGCCACCAGCGCGTCTCCGCTACCCTCGCCAGCCGCGACGAACAGCTTCACTCGGCATCCGTGCCCCGGAACGTCAACGTCGACAGGCAGGTGTCGCCGAGCAGCTGCTCCGCCGCCGCGTCACACTCGTCGACCGAAGCGGTGACGGTCGAGCCCCCCGTCTCGTACACCAGATCGAGCTTGCCGCCCTGCTGCGAGGCCACGATCCGGTCCCAGCGAATCTGGCACAGGCTTCCGTCGAAGTCGCCGTCGGAGAGGTCGCCCTCGAGGGCGGTCTCGGTGAGCTTCCGCAGCCAGACCGACGCGAACGGCGCGACGCAGTCCTTGGGCTCGCGGCACCAGTACAACGAGGCGATGTCCGGCAGCCCCCGGTCGACCGCCACGAACAGGTACGGCTCCTCGGGCACGTCGTCGACCGCCGGGCTGCCGCAGTCGCCGTCGGCGCGGGTCATCGCGTCGATCTCGAACGCGCGGTGCCAGGCGTCGACCTGGGGATCGGGCGGGGTACACGCGAGCAGGGTCAGCCACATCTCTGGTGCCTAACCGATCCGGGCGACGATTCGCTCCGCCAGCTCGACCGCCGCCGCGCCGCGGTCGTTCGCGGGCTCGTCGGCGGCGATCTGCGCCCGCACGGCCCGCCACTGGCACGTGAGCGCGTCCGGGCCACCGTCGCGGGCCAGCTCGATCCCGCCCCGCCACGCTCTGCCGGCCGCCAGATCGAGGGTGGTGATCCCGTCTTCGCCGCGGCACGACACGACCCGCTCTCGTCGGTCGGCCACGCGGGAGCACCGGAACGTCGCGGTGAGCGTCGCGCAGTGGATCGTGGCACACAGCTGGTCGACGTCGCCCTCCGCCCGGTCGACGACCCACCGCGCGTCGTCCGGGGCCCACCCGAGCACCAGGTCGAGGTCGTGGATCAGCAGATCGAGCGCGACGTGGACGTCGAGGCCGCGCCCCGCGGGCGGCGCGGTGCGGATCGCCTCCACCTCGCGCGGGTGAAGGTCGCCGGCGGCGCGCACCGCCGGGTTGAACCGCTCGACCTGCCCGACCACGCACCGCGGGCCGAACAACCCGCGCGCCGAGGCCGCGGTCGCGGCGAGCGGCTTCTCGACCAAGCACCACAGCCCCCGCGCGAGCAGCGGAGCCGCTACCTCGGCGTGGGTCGACGTGGGGGTCGCGACGATCGCAGCGGCGACCGAGGCGGGCGGCGAGGTCACCGGGGAGCCTCCGTGGGCGGCGGCGAGTGCTCTGGCCCTCTCCGGGTGGATGTCGACCGTGAACAGGCGCACGTCCGGGTCGCGCGCGACACACGCAGCGTGGCGAGCGCCCATGACCCCGCAGCCGATCACGGCCACGTCGAGCGTGGGCGCCACCCTCAGGTCTGCACGCCCGCGCGGCACACGCCGCGGGTCGAGCCGCGGAGGAACGTCAACAGCTCGGCCACCTCGGGCACCGAGCCGTGGGCCTCGTCGACGCGGGTGAGCGCGGTCTTCCACGGCAGGTCGCTCGCGAACAGCACCCGCCACGCGTCCTTGAGCGCGGCCGAGGCGGAGTCGCCCAGCCCGGCGCGGCGGAGCCCGACGATGTTCACGCCGTACAGCCGCGCCCGGTCGCCCTGGGCGAGCGTGAACGGCGGGACGTCCTGGGCGCACATCGCGCCGCCCCCCACCATCGCGAGTCGGCCGACCCGCGCGTGCTGGTGCACCGCCGACAGGCCGCCGAGGATCGCCCCGTTGCCCACGTCCACGTGGCCCGCGATCGCGGCGCTGTTCGCGAACATCACGTCGTCGCCGACCCAGCAGTCGTGCGCGACGTGGCTGTTCGCCATGAAGTAGTTCCGCGAGCCGATCCGGGTGGTGCCCCGACCCGCGCTGGTGCCGCGGTGCGCGGTGGTGAACTCGCGGAACACGTTGTCGGCGCCGACCACCAGCGTGGTGTTCACGCTCGGGTCGTGCTTGAGGTCCTGCGGGGCGCCCCCGAGCACCACGTGCGCGTGCAGCACGGTGCCAGGGCCGATCTCGGTGTCGGACTCGACCACCGAATGCGCGCCGAGCCGCACCCGGTCGTGCAGGCGCACCCGCGGCCCGACCACCACGTACGGCCCGAGCTCCACGTCGCCCAGCTCGGCAGACGGATCGACGATCGCGGTCGGGTGGATCACGCGCCCTCCACCGTCGCGAGGAAGCTGCCGTCAGCGGCCCGCTCTCCGCCGACCGTCGCGGCGCCGTCGAACATCCAGATCCGTCGCTTCGTGCCGGTCACACGCACCTCGAGTCGGAGTTCGTCTCCCGGTCGGACCACCCGCCGGAACCGCATCTTGTCGACGCCCACGAGGTACACCGTGGCCCCGGCGCG
>JBEBJC010000499.1:0-6110 GCA_040080105.1 Myxococcota bacterium | reverse complement strand
GATGTGGACACCGACGCTCCGACAGGTGGAACCGGAGTGGTGGCAGCGACGGGGGACACCGGGACCGGGCTGTCGGTGGACGACGACTTCGACGGCTTCAGCGAGGCCCAGGGCGACTGCAACGACGACAGCGCGGCGCTCAACCCCTGGGCCACCGACATCGTCGGTGACCTGATCGACCAGAATTGTGACGGGATCGACGGGTACGATGGCGACCAGGACGGGTTCGCCGCCGACTGGAGCGGCGGTCCGGACTGCAACGACTCCGACCCGAGTGCCTCTCCGGCGATGGTCGACCTGCCGCACGACGGCATCGACCAGGACTGCACCGGCGCGGACGACCTCGATGCGGACGACGACGGCCACGACGCGGACTTCGCCGGGGGCGACGACTGCAACGACGTCGACCCGACGACCTACCCGTCGGCGCCGGACGACCTCGGTGACGGCATCGACCAGAGCTGCGACGGGATCGATGGGACCGACCTCGACCTCGACGGATCCGCTTCGGTCGACAGCCTGGGCGACGACTGCGACGACGCCCAGGACTGGGTCCACGTCGGCGCGTACGACCTGCCGCTCGACGGGACCGACGCGAACTGCGACGGGCGGGACGGATGGCGACGGGTCGCGGTCCACGACCAGTATTCCTGCGGGATCCTCGACGACGGAACCCTGGACTGCTGGGGCCTCGATCAGTGGGGTCTGCTCGCGCCTCCGCCAGGTCGGTTCATCGACCTCACCCTCGGCAACTCCTGGGGCTGCGGGATCGACGAGTTCGGCGCGATCCAGTGTTGGGGCGGCGCCTTCACGTACCTCGTCGACGCCCCCACCTCGGGCGCCTACACCCACGTCAGCGCCGGGAACTTAGGCACCTGCGCCGTCGACGATGCCCTGGGGCTCACCTGCTGGGGAGCGACGGGCGACCCGATCACCTACGGAGTGATCGATGAGGCTCCGACCACCGGGCTGTTCACGAGGAGCGCCGTCGGCGACCAACACGGATGTGCCCTCGACCCCTCCGGGGCGGCGACGTGCTGGGGCTCGAACTTCTGGGGTGAGAGCACCCCTCCCGCCGAGACCTTCACGGTGCTCGACAGCGCCGTCTCGTCGTGCGGGATCCGGTCGGACCAGACGCTGCAGTGCTGGGGCGACCCCGGCTACGGCATCACCATCGTTCCCACCGGAACCTTCGTGGACGTGTCGACCGACCTGTACTACGCCTGCGCGGTCGCAACGGACGGGACGGTGCAGTGCTGGGGGACGACCCTGCAGGACTACGGCCAGCGCAGTCCACCGACAGGCTACGACTTCGTCCAGGTCGAGACCGCCGACTTCCACGCGTGCGCCTTCACCGCGGACCAGCAGTTCGTGTGCTGGGGATCGAACCTCCATGGCGAATCGACGCCTCCGTGAGCTCGCCGGTCGGGCGGCCTCAGCCACCATGAGACCGGCCGGTAACCAATCTCCGTTTGACCCCTCCGGACCTGCCGCGTAGAACCCGACCTCGGAGTCGCGATGCCCGACCTGCCGCTCGACAGCCTCTCCTCGTCTCAGGTCCACGCCGGCCGGTGGGCCTCCGCCGTCGCTTGCGCGCTGGCCCGCGAAGAGCAGCTCGACCGTCGGCCGCGCCGACTCCTCGAGCCCGGGCACGCCACCTGGCAGCGGTTCCGCGGTCGCCTCGGCTGGCGCCACCTGCTGATGCTCCAGGCCGAAGACGCAGCGGCCGTGCGCCCGGTGCCGTTCGACGGCCCGCGGATCCTGGGTCCGTTCGCGGCCCAGCTCGACGGGCTGCCGGACACCCTGGTCGAGCGGTGGCTCGACGCGCTCACCAGCCCGGTCGCGGACGGCCCCGCTTACGTGATCGAGCAGGCCAAGCGCCTCGGCCTGCCGACCCGGATGGCCCGCGCCGACCTGCACAAGGTCAAGCCGCACCACCGGGTCCTCGAGCTCCCTGGCACCGGCGGCCAGCTCGCCCACCACATCGCCACCACCCAGGAGGGCATCTTCGTCCAGGACGTGTTCACCGTCGCGTGTGACGGGTGGGAGGAGCTCGTGCTGGCGGGGCTCGTGGCGCTGGAGCTCCGCGCCCCCACCGCGGACTTCGCCCTCATCGACCCGACGCTGGAGCGGATCCGCGGCCGGTCGTTCGACTACGTGTTCGGCCTGCACCCCGACAAGGGCGGCCGGCACACCGAGGCCCGGCTGCGCGAAGTCTTCGCGCCGGCCGAGGTCGTGCTGGTCTAGGGTGCCCGCGCAGCTCATCGCGGTCGGACCGCCGGCGAACGAGGCCGAGCCCCTCGCGTTCCGGTTCCTGCAGGAGAACCTGCCGGCGACCTACACCCTCTTCACCAACCCCACCCTGGTGAACGCCCAGGGCGTGACCCGCGAGATCGACGCAGTGGTGGCGGCGCCCCACGCGCTGTTCGCGGTCGAGGTGAAGAGCTGGTCCGGCCGGATCGAGGGCACCGACCACGACTGGTACATCCCGCACCGGGTGCCGAGCCCGGTGCTCAAGACCCGCACCACCGCACAGATGCTCGGCGGCGAGCTGCGCAAGCGGACCCACGAGGCCGGCAAGCTGTGGGTCCAGGGCCTCGTGTTCCTGTCCCACACCACCCAGGTCGGCGACCTCGGGCCGCTGTCGCGCCACCAGGTGGTCACCCGGAACCAGGTGATCCGGGCACTCACCGACCCCGAGCCGCTGCTGCGCCAGAGCGGCTTCCGGGCGCTGTCGCCGGTGACCCCGGGCGTGCTGAACGAGCTCACCCGCCTGCTGCGGCCCCCGAAGCGCGAGCACCGCCAGATCCAGGCGTACGACCTTCGCGAGCAGCTCGAGGGGACCGACCGGTACGCCGAGTACGTCGCGGTCCACCGGATGACCCGCGAGGAGCGCATCCTGCGGGTGTACGCGATCCCCGACGACGCCTCGCAGGAGCGCCGAGAGCGCCTGCGCACCCGGGTGCTGTGGGAGGCCCAGGTGCTGCGCCGCCTCGGCCAGCACAAGGGCATCCTCGACGCTGACCCGCCGTTCGAGGACGAGGCTGGCCTGGTGCTGCCGCTGGAGCGGTTCGACGGGGTCACGCTGTCGGGCTGGGTGGAGAAGTACCACAAGGCGCTGGAGGCCCACAGCGGCAACCTCGCAGCCCGGGTCGGGCTGTGGGAGCGGGTGGTGGACGCGCTCGCCTACGCCCACGACAACGGGGTGATCCATCGCCTGCTGCGGCCCGAGGCCGTGCTGGTGCAGGACCGACTCGAGGACCCCGACATCCGGGTCACCGACTTCGACCTCGCGAAGCAGCTCGCGTCCGGGGTCACCGTCACCTGGACCGCGGTCCCCGACGAGCGCCGCCGGTGGTCCGCGCCGGAGGTGCTGCAGAACTTCTCCGACGCCGACGCGCGGTCCGACCAGTTCTCGCTCGGCGCGCTGCTCGGGTACCTGCTGTGCGGCGAGCCGCTGTTCCAGACCACCGCCGATCTGGTCCGCGAGCCCAAGCTGGTCCGGCGGGTCCGCGACCTCCGGATCCAGATCCCGCAGAAGATCGACCTCGCCGTGGTCCAGATGCTCCAGGTGCGGCCGGCCGACCGGTTCCCGTCGCTGCTCGCCGCGCGCCAGGCCGTCCGCGAGGGCCTGCAGCGGTCGGCCCCGGTCGTGGAGAGCCGCCCGGTGGTCGATCCGGACGACCTGCAACCCGGCCAGCGGGTCGGCGACGACTACACCGTCGAGCAGCGGATCGGCGAGGGCGGGATGGGCGTGGTGTACGCCGCGCGCCACCGGCTGTCGGGCGCGGTCCACGTGCTGAAGGTCGCGAAGCCCGGCCACGAGGACGCGCTCCGGGCCGAGTTCCAGGCGCTCCAGCGGCTCAACCACCCGGCCATCGTGCGGCCGATCACCCTCTCGTCGATGGTGCCGGACCGGTTCACCCTGGTCCTGGAGCGGGGAGGGACCCAGAGCCTCGCCCGGTGGCTGCGCGAGCGAGGGGAGGTCTCGGGCAACGCGCTACGCAAGCTGGCGGAGGACCTGTTCGCGGCGCTCGCGTACCTCGAGGCGCCCGAGCAGGACCTGGTCCACAAGGACCTCAAGCCCGACAACCTGCTGGTCACCGCGGCCGGCGGGATGACCGTGATCGACTTCTCGGCGGTGAACGCGCCGGAGGACGAGCCGTTCGCGGGTACGCCGCCGTACCGCGACCCGTCGTGGCGCCGGTGGACCCACGCCACCGACCGGTACGCGGCCGCGATCTGCCTGTTCGAGCTGTACGTCGGCCGGCACCCGTTCGGGGGCAAGGCGCCCGAGCCCGACGCCGTCCCGTCGCTCGACCCGACCGAGGTCGACCCCCCTGGCCTGGTCACGTTCTTCGAGCAGGTGCTCCACCCGGACCCCGTCGGCCGGCCGTCGTCGGCGGTGGCGATGCGGTCCCTGTTCCTGGTCGCGCTCGGCACCAAGGTGCCGACCCCGGACCCGGATGTCGCCGAGGTCGAAGCGACCGACGAGATCGGCTCCGACACCACGCTGTCGGCGGTGGGGCTGTCGAACCGGGCCACGAACCAGCTCCGGAAGAGCGGGATCCGCACGGTGGGGGAGCTGCTGTCGCTGTCCGACGCCCAGATCCGCGCGATCCAGGCGATCGGGGGCAAGACCGCGCGCGAGATCGGCGGGTTCCGCGACCGGATGCTGCGGGCCGGGCTCAGGCCCACGAGACCGCCCCTGGTGCTCGCCGAGCCGGTGCTGGCTCCGCTGGTCGACGATCACGAGTCGGTGACCGCGCTGCGGCTGCCGGCCAAGCTCACCGAGCGCCTGGTCGACGCCGGGCTCGACACCGTGGGCAAGGTCGCCGCCTCGACCCGCGACGACCTGCTCACGGTCAAGGGGATCGGGGAGACCCGGGTGTCGGCGGTGGTGCGGGCGCTGCACCTCCGACACGGGGCCCGGTCGACCACCGGCGCGCCGACGCTCGAGCTGCTGTGGGACCGGGCCACGGTGGGGCTGACCGACCGGCAGCGGCTGATCCTCGACGTCACGGTCGGGGTGACACTCGCGGTGCGGAGCCAGGTCGAGCTCGCGGCCGAGCTCGGCGTGACCCAGCCCACCGTGAGCCGGGACCTGGCCGAGGCGCTGAGCTTGGTCGACGAGGCGGCGATCGAGGGTCCGCGGGCGTTCGTGGAGGAGCTGGTCGAGCAGCTCGGGGTGGCGGTTGCCGCGGGGGTCCGGGACCGGCTGATCGAGCGGTACCCCGGGTCGGAGTCGCTGGGCGAGGCCTGGGTGCGGCTGCTGGCGCGGGTCGCGGCCGACCGGTTGGCGCTGATCGAGGTCGACGAGGTGGACCTGTTGCTGGTCACCCGCGCGGGGTTGACCCGGGACCGGCTGGAGCGGTTCGTGCGGGAGGCGAAGCGCCAGGCCCAGTGGCCCCCGGCCGACCCCGAGGGCGCGCGGCGGGCCCTGCGCGCGGTGGTGTCGGAGGCCGAGCTCCCCGGCGACCCGCTGGCGATCGCGGTCCGGCTGCTGCCCGAGCTCGGGCTGACCGATCGGGGCGAGCTGTTCGAGGGGCCGGTCAGCGCCGGCGACGCGCTGGACTACGTGCTGCGCACCGAGCGGCCCCCGGTGTCGATCGCCCGGCTGCAGGAGCGGGTGACCGAGGCGTTCGGCGCGAGCGCGCCGTTCCCCGAGGTGGGGGAGCTCCAGGGGGTGCTCCAGGGCATCGGGTACCGGGCGGCCGGGGACCAGGTGGTCGCGGTGGACGCGGCGTCGGTCTCGGTCGACCTCGGCCCGGCGGACCCGGTACCGGAGGCCCTGCAGGACGATCGGATCGGGGCGGCGTTGGAGGCGGCCCGCGGCAGTCGAGGGTTCCGGCTGGTGGTCGCCAAGCCGGCGACGCACCTGGCGGTGGGGCGGAGCGTGGCCCAGCGGCTGGGGCTGCCATTCGTGTCCTTCGCGGACCGGTGGTTCCGGCTGCACGAGCAGGAGCTGGACCGGCTGGTGAAGGCCGAGCGGTTCGTGGCCCAGCGGGCCCGGCTGGCGAAGGCGGCGGACGCGACGTTCGACGTGCTGCTGGCCGAGCACGGGCGGCCGGGCGGCGGGGTCGTGGTCGGAGACGCGGGGATCCTGGGGG
>JBEBJC010000498.1:0-6145 GCA_040080105.1 Myxococcota bacterium | reverse complement strand
TCGGGCACCGGCGGGTGAGCGCCCGCAGCGCCGGGTCGTCGTCGGGTCGCGCGGGGCGGGTCACCACCATCGCGCCCCCCGTACCGCGGTGACACCCACGGCGCCAAACGTCCCCGATCGTTCGGATTCGGCCGGCGCTCTCGGTTACGGGTGGGCGGTCGGAGGGGTGGGGCATGTCGGTGCAGCTGCACGAGCTGCTGTTCACGATGAGCTGGGAGGATCCCGAGCTCGACCGGGGCGCGTGGCGCGGCGGCGTCGCGGGGCGGAGGATCGCGACCGTGGCGTCGGGCGGGTGCAACACGTTCGCGTTCCTGCTCGACGACCCGGCCGAGGTGTTCGCGTTCGACTACAACCCGACCCAGGTGCACCTGTGCGCGCTCAAGCAGTCCGCGCTGCGCACGCTCGACGACGCCGAGCTGTACGAGCTGCTGGGGGTTCGCCCGTCCGACCGACGCGCGGCGCTGCTCGCCCGCCTGCCGCTCGGCGACGACACGCGGAGGTGGGTCGACGCCCAGCCGTGGCTCGTGTCGGACGGCGTGACGAACGGGGGGCGGTACGAGCGGTTCGTCGGGCTGTTCCGTCGGGTGTTGCCGCTGGTCCAGGGCCGGAAGGTGCGCGAGCTGTTCGAGCCCCGCGACGCGGCCGGGCGGGCGGCGTTCTACGACCAGCGGTGGGACAGCTGGCGCTGGCGGATGTTGTTCCGGCTGTTCTTCAACAAGACGATGTTGGCCCGGCGCGGGTTGCAGGCCGACTACTTCACGTTCGACGACGGCAGGACCTCGTTCGCCGACGACTTCCGCGAGCGGGCGGCGCGGGCGCTGCGCGACCTCGACGTGCGCGACAACCCGTTCGTCGCCCAGTACACCCTCGGGCGGTACCTCGACGAGGCGCACCTGCCCGCGTGGCTCCGCCCG
This sequence comes from Myxococcota bacterium, assembly GCA_040080105.1. Lineage (GTDB taxonomy): Bacteria > Myxococcota_A > UBA796 > UBA796 > JACKER01. Next base: position 5,231 of record JBEBJC010000498.1, on the reverse strand, counting down.
GAGAACCTCCCCACCGTCCGCGCGCGGGTCGACCGGGTGACGTTCACCACCGGCGACGCGCGCGACGTGTGGGATCGGTTCGACCCTGGCGCGTTCGCCGGGATCTGCCTGTCGAACGTGTGCGAGCTGATGTCGGTCGACGACACGGCGCGGGTGTTCGTCGGGGTGGCGCGCGCGCTGGCCCCGGGCGGGGTCGCCACCCTGCGGAACCTGATGGTGCCTCGCTCCGCCCCACCGATGCCCGAGCTGTCGCTCGACGTGGAGGGGTCGGCGGAGCTCGCGGGGGTCGACCGATCGTTCGTGTACCGCAGCTTCCAGCGGTACGTCCGGAGGGAGCCGTGAACCTCGAGCCGTCCGATCCGCGCTACGCCCGGGTGCACCGGATCATCACCTCACAAGCGGTCACAGGCGAGCACGTCGGGATCGAGCACTACGCCGCGATGATCGGGCTGACCGACGACCCGGCCGAGCGACTGGCCCTGGTCGACGACGCGTGGTCCGAGCGCCGACACGTGGCGGTGATGGCCGACGCCGCCGAGCGCCTCGGGCTCGCGCTCGCGGTCGCGCGGGACGACCCGTACTGGAGCCGCGTGCGGGCCGCGTTCCGCGAGCGGGTCGACGCGCGGGACCTGCTCGGGTGCCGGGTGATCCAGGACGTGGTGCTCGAGAGCTACGCGGTCGCGCTGTACGAGCAGCTGGTGCCGGTCGTCGAGCCGTGGCTGTCGGAGCGCCTGGCCCGGATCGCGGCCGACGAGCGGGCCCACCTCGCGACCGGGGTGGAGGCGCTGCGGGCGGAGGCGCCCGAGCGGGTCGACGCGGCGGTCGAGCTCGCGAACGAGCGGGTGGCGCGGGTGCTGGCCGAGTGGGTGCGCCCGACCGACTGCGCGCCGGTGTGCGCGGTGTGCGGAGAGGTGGGCGGCGGGTGCGCGAAGGACGACCTGAAGGCCGCCGGGATGGACGTGGCGGGGCTCGACGCCGCGTTCGTCGAGGTGTACGGCCGGGCGCTGCGCGACGCGGGGCTGCCGCCGGAGCGGGTGGCCCGGTGGCTCGCCCGGCTGCTCCCGTGACGGTGGACGTGGCGTTCGTCGGGCACCTCGACGGTCCCGAGGCGTACCGCGACGCGCTGACCGCGCTCCGGGGCGACGACCTGCGTCCACCCGAGCTCGCCGACGTGGTCGCCCGGGTGCCGCGGATGCCCCCGATGCCGATCTGCACGTTCACCGTGTCGTCGCTGACCGGGGTGACCCGCCGGGCGGCGTACGTCGACGCGTTCCTGCTCGTGGCCGACGGGTGGTCGATCCCGGCGGCGGCCCGCAAGGTGTCGGCCGCGTGTGCGGAGGCGGTGCGGCTCGGCGCCCGGCTGGTTGCGCTCGGCGGGTTCACCAGCATCGTCGGCGAGCTCGCGTCGCTGGCGCCGCCGGGGGCCGCGTTCACCACCGGGAACACGCTCACTGCCGCGGTGATCGCGGCCCAGGTCGCGGCGTGTGCGCCGCCCGAGGCGCGGGTCGCGGTGGTCGGCGCGGCCGGCGACGTGGGGTCGGGGGTGGCGCGGATCCTCGCCGCCCGCGGGCACCCGCTGCTGCTTTCGGGGCGGAAGCCCGCGCCGGTCGAGGTGTTGGCGTCCGAGCTCGGCGCGACGGCCGGCCCGTTCGACGCGCTCGCCCCGGGCGCCGACGTGGTGGTGCTGGTCGCGAGCGCCGCGCGCGGCGGGGTTTCGCTGCAGGGCGTGCGGCCGGACGCGCGGGTGCTCGACGCGGGCCATCCCCCGAACGGGTCGGGCGGGCTGGCCCCCCGGGCGCGCGCCGGGCGGATCGTGCACGCGTGCCCCCCGCGGGGCGGGCTGGCGGCGTTCCTCGATCACGCCGGGCCCGGGCGGCACCACGCGTGCCTCGCCGAGGCGGAGGTGCTGGCGCTCGAAGACCGGTACGAGCCGTTCAGCGTCGGCCGCGGCGGGATCACCCCCGCGCGGGCCGAGGAGATCCTCGCGATCGCCGCCCGGCACGGCGTGACCCCCGCGCCGGTGGAGTGGACGTGAGCGACCAGCTGCCGGACTACGTCGCCCCCGGAGGGCAGTGGGGCCGCGTGCCGGACCGGGCGGCGCTGCAGCGGCTGCCGGCGGCGGTGGTGCACAAGCTCGACCCGCTGAACGTGTTGCTGTCGCGGGTCGACCGCACCGGGCCCGACACGTTCGACGGGGTGTTGGTGCCGGACTGGGACCACCCGCTGTTCTTCGAGCACCCGCTCGACCACGTGCCGTCGATGATGATGGTCGAGGCGTGCCGCCAGCTCGGCATCGCGATCGCGCACCTCCACCTCGGGGTGGCGCTCGGGACCGTGTTGATCACCACCCGGTACGAGATCGGGTTCACCGGGTTCGCCGAGGTCGACACCGACACCCCGGTGGTGCTGCACGCGCGCGTCACCGGGCGGGTCGAGCGGCGCGGGCGGCTACACGAGCTCGCGATCGGCGGCCACTCGACCCAGGGCGGCCGCGATCTGGGCGGGATGAGCGGCGCGTTCGCGGTGTTCCCGCGCGAGACGTACGTGCGGCTGCGCCGGCGGTTCCACGGGCGATGACCGTGTTGTTGACCGGCGCCGCCGGGTTCGTCGGGCGGTCGGTGCTCGCGGCGCTCCGCCGTCGGCCGGTGCAGGTGGTCGGGCTGCTCCACCACCGCGACGCCCCGGTCGACCGGGAGGTGCGCGCCGACCTCGGTGACCCCGGGTCGCTCGCGGGGTGCTGCGACGGGGTGGACGTGGTGGTCCACGTCGCGTCGAAGGTCGATCCCGATCCGGCCGTGTGTGACCAGGTGAACGCCCGCGGGTCGCGCGCGCTGGTGCAGGTGGCGCGCGCGGCTGGCGTGGCGCGGATCGTGTACGTGAGCTCGTGCGCGGTGTACGGCGCGGCGGAGCACCGGGCCGCGCGCGAGGACCAGTGCCGGGTCGCGCCGGTGACCCCGGTGAGCGCGTCGCGCGCCGCGGCGGAGCGGCACGTGCTCGACGCCGGCGGGGCGGTGGTGCGCCCGCTGTTCGTGTACGGCCCGGGGGACGAGCGGTTCCTCCCCGCGGTGATCGCCGGCACGCGCAGGCTGCCGGTGTGGATCGACGGGGGGCGGGCGGAGATCTCGGTGATCGACGTGGCGGATCTCGGGCGCGCGATCGCCGACCTGGCGTTCGCCGATCCGGCGCCGACCGGGGTGTACCACGCGACCGACACTCGCCCGGTGCAGGTGAGGGCGCTGGTGCAGGCGCTGCACGCGGCGATCGGCACGCCGGTTCCGCGCGGGTCGATGCCGTGGTTCGTCGCCCGGCGGGTGGCGCGGTGGCTGCCGGCGCTGACCGGCGCGGTGCCGGCGTCGGCGGAGCACCGGCTGTTCCTGTTCGCGCGCGACCACAGCTACGACGCGTCCCGCCTGTGGTCGGCGGTCGGGTGGCGCCCCGAGGCCGGGCTGCTCGAGCGCCTCCCGGGGGTGGTCGGGTGATCAAGCACCGGTGGCGGCTCGACTTCGACTTCCTGTGTGGCCTGACCGCGGGCGGGTGGGCGGCGGTGCTGCGCGACGCCGGGTTCGCGGTGGACCGGGAGTACCTGCACCGCGCGGCGTTGGTGACCGCGCTGTCGGCGTCGAACTCGGCGCTGGCGGCGGTGCAGCGCGCGGTGTGGGGGCGGGCGATCGAGCGGGTGACCGAGCTGCCGCCGCCGGTGTTCGTGGTCGGGCACTTCCGCCAGGGCACCACGCACCTGCACGAGCTGCTCGCCGCCGACCCGCGCCTGTCGTTCCCGTCCACCTGGGAGGTGACGGCGCCGCTGCACTTCCTGGTGTCGGAGCGGCTCGCCACCACCGCGTTCGCGCCGTTGCTCCCGTCGCGCCGCCCGCAGGACGCGATGCCGCTCGGGTTCGAGCTGCCGCAGGAGGACGAGTACGCGCTGGCGCTCACCTCGGGCCTGTCCCCGTTCTACGCGTTCGTGTTCCCGCGCGACGAGGCGAAGTGGTTCCGGTACCTCCGCCTGCGTGACGTGCCGCCCGACCACCTCCAGCGGTGGAAGGGGGCGATGACCGGGTTCGTCCGGCGCCACGCCGCGCGCGACCCGCGTCCGATGGTGTTGAAGTCCCCGCCGCACACCGCGCGGATCCACCTGCTGCGCACGTTGTTCCCGGACGCTCGGTTCGTGCACGTGCACCGCGACCCGTACGAGGTGTTCCGCTCGACCCGGCACCTGGTGGACACCGGCCCGTGGTTCACCTACCTGCAGGTCCCCGACCTCGACGCGGTCGACGAGCGGATCCTGCGCTGGTACACCGAGCTGTACGACGGGTGGTTCGAGGAGCGGGCGGAGATCCCCGCAAACCGGGTGTCGGAGGTCGCGTTCGACGACCTGCGGCGCGACCCGATCGGCACCCTGCGGCGGGTGTACGCCGAGGTCGAGCTCGGGCCGTTCGAGCCGGCGCAGGCGGCGGTCGAGGCCCACCTGGCGAGGGTCGCCGGCCACCCCCGGAACGAGTACCCGCCGCTCGCGCCGGCCGAGCGCGCCCGGGTGGCCGAGGCGTGGGGCCGCAGCTTCGACGCCTGGGGTTACCCGCGGTGAGGCGCGGGACCCCGAGGCGCGAAGATCTTGGCCGAGGACGGGCCGGGGTTGACCTCAGCGGCGCAGCGTGAGCTCGCCGTCCAGGGTGTCGGAGCCCTCGGAGGTGACGCCACACGCCCCCGTCATCCGGTCCCCGGTGATCTGGCCGTCGAAGCCGAACACCACGTCGTAGGTCGAGTAGACGCTCTCCTGCGTCGACACGAGCTCGAAGGTCAGGTGGTCGTCTCGCACGGCTTGGCCACCGACGAGTCCTCGGTAGTCGGTGCCGCCCCAGGTCCCTACGCCGTCCCCCTCGAGGGTCGAGCCTCGTTGCTTCACGCTCAGATCGAACGTGATCTCGTAGCTGCCGTCGTACGACGCATACGGATCCACCAGCGCACAGCTGCCGCCCCACTCGCCGCTCGCGGGACCGCCACAGCCAACAATCGCAGTAGACGCAAGTATCCAAGGGACTCTCATGGTACCTCCAGCGCCCTGGTCGTAGCTTGGGGTGCTGTGGCTGGAGGCCGCTCCGGGTGACGCATTCACAGCTTTTGGTCACCAGCTTTCCGCAGTCCGAGGACCGACAATTGTCCCGGCCGATCCCCCTCTCCCCCGCATCGGGGGACAGGGCCGGGGTGAGGGGGACTTCGGCGGGATGGGAGCCCGC
>JBEBJC010000497.1:0-6161 GCA_040080105.1 Myxococcota bacterium | reverse complement strand
CCGCGCTCGTCGCGCTCCTCCTCGAGCAGCCACTCGAACACCCGCCGGGGGTCGTCCGGGTCGATCAGCCGAGCGCCGTCCCCGAGGCCGTAGGTCCGACGCACGTTGTCGCGGGAGGTGGTCCGCCAGTGCACTCGGCTGTCGGCGCGGCGCGTCCAGCGCTCGATCCGCGCGAACCCGCCCTCGACCCGCGGTCGGTACCGCGCGACCGCGTACTCCCCGTCGACCCCCCCGTCGAGCGTGGCGCCGGGGATCGGCACCAGGTCCTCCGCGTCCGACAGCACGAACACGTCGACTTCGTCGCGGTACCGCGGCAGCCCCCGGTCGGTCTTGCGGCGGACCGACGGCAGCGACAGGCGCCAGCCGAGCCCGAACGGGCCGTTGCCCGCCCCGGAGTCGTACGACAGCGACAGGGCCGGGGTGAACCCGCCGCGACCGGGCGTGAGCGGCAGCGGGATCCCGACCGATGCCGAGCCGGTCACGGGGTTCGCCGACACCTTCTCGCCCATGCCGCTGATGGCGCCCCCGCCCTTCGGCAGGCTCACCGCGGGCGCAGCGATCCGGAACCCGTCGGGGAGGGACCCGTCCGGACCGCGGCCCGGCGCGGGGTCACGGCCGAGGGTTCCGGGTCGGGGCGGCGACTTGCCTGGTGGGTCCATCGGCACCGCCGAACCCTACCCGAGGGGCCGTCCGTTGACGAGGCACCACCTCGCGAATCCCGGCCGGTCCGCCGCTCTGGCGCGTTCGCGGTCCTCGAAGCTTGCTGACCCGCACACCGCGGAGGTCGCACCAGACTTCGAGATTTCAACGCGAATGAAAGTGGTCGGGGCGACTGGATTCGAACCAGCGACCACCAGACCCCCAGGCCATCCGAACCGGCGCTCACCCAGGCCAGAAGCACGCTGTAGGACGTGCGAACAGCCTGTTCGCACACAGTTCGCACAACGTGACTCATCAGCCAGGGTGGGTGCGCGACGCGGTGGAGGCTGCCGAGCTGCTCGACCCTGCGGAGGCGAGCCAGCTGGAGCGTGCGGACTGGGCGCGCAGCAACGGGATCAACGCCCGATCCTCAACGCCTGGAGACTGTTCCTCGGTCGGCACCGCCAGGCACGCCGTCCCTGCGCTCCGGTCACCGCCCACGAGGGCGACCACCACGACATCACCGGATTGCCGATCACCCTCGAACGCGCGGTGGTGCACCCTCTGATCAGATCGACCTGCCCGAACATCCGGTCGACGAAGTCGGAGCCGCGATCTACGACTGCGGGCGTCACGTCGCGGCCGGACACCATGTCGAACCGCGCCATCCCGAGGGCCTCGCGTCGGCGCAACCCGGGCACCTGCCCCGTGAACTTCGAGTCGCACGAGCGATGCTCGGCACGAACCGCTCCCCCGGACGGGATGGCGGCGCACAAGCTGGTACGGGTTCCGGTGGTGAAGCTCGTTACCCTCGCGTCGGTGCAGCTCGGTGGCACGAACTTCCTTCACCGAACCCCTACATGGGATCCCGGCTCGAACCTCCGTGGATGCCCCCTGTTGCACGGCGAAGGGAGGAAGAAAGGGAACCCTGTACGAGAACGGGAACGTCTGGTGCCACCGCCGCCACGACTGGGGTTTCCGTCCAGGTGGTGCAGGTGTCCCTGACGAGCCCGCAGTCGAGGTCACCGACGCCGACATCAACGACTTCTTCCGACACGAGGTCGTCGTCGATCTCGATGCCGAACGAGCCGAGCGTGAACGTGAACGCGAATGTGCAGAAGGTGAACGACGGGATGCCGACTACGCTCCCCTTCGAGACCGGGCCATCCGAAGCGGGCCGAAGCCGAAGCCCTCGATCCCGAGGTCGTCGCCGGTGCCCGTGCCGCGATGGACTTCGCCGACACCGTCCTCCGAGACGTTCGACGTGTTCTCGGCGTCCGGAACGAGAAGGTCGTGTGCGGGGTGGACGTGATGATGCACTCGCGTCGAGCGGGGTTGTTCGAACCTTCCGGGTGTGGCCGGCTCCGGTGCCGCACCTGCGGCCCGATGAACGTGGCCTCGAAGATCGGGGCGGTGCTGATGATGCCGGTCGTGAACAACGGGAAGGCCGTCGGGGAGCCGATCGGGAAGCGGCCCGTGTGGGTTTACGCGGTCGAGAATCGGCGTTTCGACTCCTTCTGGAAGCGGTGGTCTCGCGAGTGTCCGAAATCGTACAAGTTGACACCGCGTGGTCAATTCCACCCCTTCGGCCGGACGTCCTGTCCGCCAGTCAGAGTCCAGTCGGGCGAGCATCCGTACCCAGATGCGGTATCGAGTCGCACCAGTGAACATCAGCCTGAAGTCCCGTGAGAACATGCTTCTCGAAGAATGGCCTCTCCGCGCCCAGAGCGTAGACAGCCCCGTCCCAGATACCTAAGAATGGCAAATCACCAAGGAAGGCCACAGCCCTCAAACCAGGCATGCGATGCGAGAGCCGCAGCAGCGTTCTGTACGCGGCAGCATCCCCTTCCCCAGAGGGTGGCGCGACCGCAGCAAGCACAGTGGGAAGGAGGCCATGCGACTCTAGCATGTCAGCCTGGTCTTCTGCGTCGGCCGGCTTGAAGGAGAGCCAGTACTCTCGACTCTGTTGCGACTCGTCATGAAGTAGGTTCTCGAAGCGTTCACGAAGTTCTGTTGGCGAAATCGGAACCCCAAAGTAAACCGCAATGGAGCGTGACATCTCAGCCTCACGGAATGTAGCGACTCAAGGAGCCGTTCTTGATGAAAACAACCTCGGCCAGACCTGCAATGGGCTTTCTGGCAAGAACTGCAGCGAGGTCGGCAACCGTCAGGTCGGTATCGTCGAGCCGCACGACTAGGCGGTCTGCCTGATCAGTCTTCACCTTCCTGCTAATACCCTTGCGAGCTTGGTCTACGGATGAGGATTCCACGTTCAAGTGGTCTGCGAAGTTTCCTTCCAGTACGTAGTCTGGCACCTTCTTATTTTTTCTGGCAACACTGTTGTGGCTAATGTCCAACCCCTCCGCGGCGAGGAAATCGGCAGACTCATTCTGAAGGCGGATGTTGCGTTGCATCCTAGCGGATGCCCCTGGTGAAACCGATTCCGCCGTACCTCCCGCCTTCGGTGCTCCTTCTGAGGCGACTACAACGGCCTCATCGGCAGCGAATCGGCCCGCAGCAGCGGTCGAAGACGACCCAAGATCCGTGGTGGCTACCTCGTACAGCAGGCGCGCTCCGATGCCTGCCTCCTTCGCAGCCTGTACCGCAGGTCTCGCGGCAGGTGTTCCGCCTGCGAACCCGCCCACGAAGAAGCCGGCTCCGAAGTACTCTGATGCCGATGCCCTCCCCGTGAATATCCGCTCTACCTTCCCTCCGAAGTCGTCGTCACTGATCACGCCATACAGGAGCGCACCAGCACCGATGACTGCCGCTGCTCCGACGATGACTGCTCCAGCCACAGGGGCCGCCGCGACGAGAGCGGCCGCTCCAGCGGCCACTACTACGGATGTGATGGCCCCGATAGCCAGCCCACCCACGAACGCGAGGGCCTTCCCGAACGGCTTCTCCCAGAACGTCTTCGGGCGAGCCACAACTTCTTCGACCGCCCCGGCAGAGTCGTTGGCCAGCCATCGTTGACCGGACTCGTCGGTCCACCTGGTGTCCTCCATCCCGTTAGCATCCGAACGTCCTACCGGATCGTCCTCGCAGTATGCCCCGCTGTTGACGCCTCCTCGGAGCCCGATCGGATCAGGCCTTTCCCACCTCCCCAGCCACGCCGCGTAGTACCTCGCCCCGTGGTAACCGAGCCTCGTCTCCTCATCCCGCTCCTTGCCCGAGTAGCGGTACCTCTTGGCCGACACCTCGCTCGCGCTGTCCGCGGCCCACCAGGAGGTCGTGCCGTACGGGTGGTACTCCTCGTAGCTGATAATGGCACCCACCTCGTCGACCTCGAGCGTCGCGGTGCCGAGGTGGTCGCCGAGCTGGTATCGCAGTCGCGGCGTCGGCTCGCCTACCGCCGCACCGCCGGTCACTGTGAGCGTCTCGACCATCGCGAACCGCCGCTGATCGTCCATCACGTGCAGCGTCTGTCGCTCCTCCTGCAGCCCCGACCCGGTACGCTTCCGCCACACCTCGTACCCGCCGACGTAGATCCGCTCCTCTTGAACACCTCCCTTGTCCACCCGCTTGCGGACCCGCTGCCCGCCGGCATCGTACGCGTACCACACCCTACTCCCGGCCAAATCGAGGTCCGCCCGACGGATCTGGTCCTGGGGGTCGCGTACCAGCGCCGGCAGGTGCGGCATCGCAGTCATCGCGCCCCGCTCGTTGTACGGGTACCGATCCGCGTGGGTTGCTGGGTCGTCCGCATCGTCGCCGGGCGCGCTCGTGCTCACCAGCTGGTTGCTGCCGGGTTCGTACGCGTACCCCCGACGCCAGACCACCGCCCCGCCCAGGCCCTGCTGGTGCTTCATCTCGAGCAGGTTGCCGACCGCGTCGTACCGGTACGACTGCGTGTACTGCCGCAGCGCCGGATCGCCCGGATCCGGGATGGCTCCGGTGGCGCCGGCGTAGTCCGCGTAGAACGCGGTGGTCTGCCGCTGATCCACCTTCTCCCGACCCGTCGCGCGGGTCAGCCGGTACAGCGAGTCGTAGGTGAAGGTCCGGGTCGGGGAAACCTGCGCGTTCGCGAAGAACTCGGCCTGCTGGGCGTCGTCCCGGATCTCGACGATGTTCCCGGTCGCGTCCAGCGTGTACTGCAGGTCCTGCAACGCGGTGGTGCCGCGGACCGTGTGCAAGCGGGTCAACCAGAACCGATGCGGATCGTAGGTGTAGGTGGTGGCGGTCCCGTTGCCGTAGGTGATGCACACCCGCTGCCCGCGTGCGTCGTACCCGATGTGGTCCACGAACGAGGTGGCCGCCACTCCCCTGACGGCCACCGCCACGGTGACCAGCCGCCCCCCTTCGTCGTAGCTGCGGCTGGTGTTCGAGCCGTCGGGGCTGATCTCGGACGTGACTCGGTCGAGTGCATCGTAGCGGGTGGCCACCATGAACCGCTCGGGGTCGAGCTCCAGGTCCGCGTCCCAATCCGCGTCGACGGTGATGTCGGCCAGCACCTGACGCGTCTGGGACACTGTCCGCCCGCGAAAGTCGTACCCGAACGCGACTCGGCCCGCCGGGTCGTCGACCTGCACCGGGCGGCCCCGAGCGAAGTGCGGGGGCTCCGGCAGCGCGTCGCCGTACACCGTGCGGGTCAGGCGCCGCTCGCCAGCGCCCTCGTCGGCCCAGGTGCCCTCCGGGCGTCGTAGGCGGTGCGGAGCGACAGGTTCCCGCTCCGCCACACGCGGAGGGGCTGACCGGCCATGTCGACCAGGATCCGAGTCTCGCCGCGCCCGCTCGCGCCGTCGTAACCCTCGTCGGCCGCGCCGGTGAACAGCGGGCGGCCCACCAGGTCGAACGTCTGCACCTGGGTGGCGTTGCCTCGCGCGTCGGTGACCTGGAGCACGTTCCCCTGCACGTCCAGCGTCAGGTGGGTGACGTGCTCCGTCACGCCGTCCGGGGTCTGGGTCGACCGCCCCTGCGCGTCGAGGTGGGTCGTCGCCGGGGTGTCGTGGAACGGGCTCGTCGGGTCGGTGTCGTGCTCGTCGTACGCCGACACCGACCACGGCGCGTACGTCCACCGCTGGACGTGCCCGTCCGGGAGCGTGACCTCGGTGTTCCGGCCCACCGGATCGTACGCCAGGATTGACGTCACCCCGGTCGCGACGACCGCGTCGTCGTCCTCGTACCCGGAGGTGGGGCTGAAGAACGGCTCGTACTGCTGGATCGGCAGGCCCTTGTTGTTCCGCACCGTGCGGCCGGTCCCGACGAACCGTGGCGTCCCGTCCACGTCGGGGGCGGCCTGGACCTTGGTCTGCACCACCGCGCTGCCGCCGTCGCTGTACACCCACGACGACTGCCACACCTCCTCGCCGTACCGCTCGCGCACCGCCGCGTGCACCGACGCGGGCGTGTGAGCCGTGTCGTAGGTGAACGTCGCGCTGACCTTGTCGGGTGCGTCGCCGTCGGGGCCGTTCCGGGTCGCCGTGGCGAGCACCCGACCCAGCGGATCGAACGTCGCTTCGGTGGCGGTCCCGTTCGGGTCGGTCACCCGACTCGGTTGCATCGCCTGGTAGTCCAGGTCC
>JBEBJC010000496.1:0-6165 GCA_040080105.1 Myxococcota bacterium | reverse complement strand
TGCTCACCGCGCCGGTTCCGCTGCCGGAGTGGGCGGGTCCGCGAGCTCGATCGTGACCGGCGCGTGATCACTCACGTCGAGGCCGCCCTCGCGGCGGATCGAGGCGTGGGTCAGGCGCGCCGCCGCCGCCGCGTTGCCGAGCAGGTAGTCGATGCGCCACCCCCGGTCGAGCGCGCGCGCCGCCCCGCGGTTCGACCACCACGAGTAAGGCCCCTGGGTGTCGCCGACGTACACGCGCACCAGATCGACCCACCCCGCCTCCAACAGCGCGCCGAAGCACGCGCGCTCGTGGGGGAGGAACCCCGAGTTGTTCTTGTTCCCGCGCGGGTCGTGGATGTCCCGCTCGGTGTGGGCGACGTTCAGATCGCCGCCGAGGACCACGGGGTGCTCCGCCTGCGCGAGCGTCCGAGCGAACGGCAGGAACCGCTCCGACCACCGGTCCTTGCGCGCCCGGGCTTCCGGACCGGCGGAGCCGCTGGGGGCGTACACGTTGACCAGCTCGACCCCGTGCGCCCGGACCCGCAACACCCGCCCCTCGGGGTCCGGCTCGCCGTCGATCCCGGTGCTGACGAGCTCGGACGGCGTCCGGGTCCAGGTGGCGACCCCCGAGTACCCGGCGCGCTCAGCGGGGTGCCACAGCGCCGACCACCCCGGAGGGGAGGCCCACGGCAGCTGGTCCACCGTCGCGCGGACCTCCTGCAGCAGCACGGCGTCGGGCGACAACACGTCGAGGTGGCTGTCGAATGCCGGGTTCTTGCGCAGGGCGGCGCGCAGGCCGTTCACGTTCCAGGTGGTGATCCGCACGGCCCCGGGTATCGCGCGGTCAGCCGCCGAGCAGCGACCGGAACCGCTCCCACAACGTGCGGGTCGGCGCGGCGTCGAACTGCTGCATCCACCGCGCGGCCACCGGCGGCTGACCGCGCCGCTCCGGCAGCGCGTCGTACGCGGCGGCGACCGCGCTCGCCATCTCGGCCGCGGTGCGGTACCGCTGCTCGGGCCGCAGCGCGGTCGCGCGCTTGATCACCGCCCCGATCTCGGCGGGGATGCCGGCGGTGACCTCGTCGAACTCGGCGTCGGTCAGCATGTAGAACAGCTTCGGGCGCTGGCTGGTGAGCTGAAACCACAACACGCCGCCCATGCTGTACAGGTCGGCCTCTCGCCCGGCCTCGGTCGGGTTGCGCGACTGCTCCGGCGCGCGGTAGGTCGGCGACCCGAGCGACTCGCCGGTCCGGGTCTTCCACGGCACGTCGCCGGCCTCGTGCCGTGCGAGCCCGAGGTCGGTGAGCTTCGGCTCGCCCCGGTCGTCGAGCAGCACGTTGTGCGGCTTGATGTCGCGGTGCACCAGCGACGCCGCGTGTACGGCCTGCAGCCCCTGCAAGATCTGGTACTGCAGCTCCAGCGCGGGGCCGGGGGCCATCGGTCCGTCCCGTACGACCTTGTCCTTGAGCGAGCCGCCGCTGAGCAGCTCCATCACCGAGTAGTACCACTGGCGGTCCCGGCCGGCGTCGAGCACCCGAACCACCCGCGGGTGGCGGAGCCGGGCCATGTCGCGCGCCTCGGCGAGGAACCGGAGCGGTCGCTGCATCGCCGGGGCCTCGACCACCTTCACCGCGAGCTCGGCGCCGGTCTGTTGATCGATCGCGCGGAACACGCAGCCGGAACCGCCCTCGCCCAGCACTTCGCCGAGCCGGTATCTGCCGCCCACCACGTCCGGGCGTTCTTCGAATGGGTCCCACGCTGCCATCTCCCCCACTGTAGTGCACCTGCGGTTCCGCATGGGTTTCAGCGGGGTGCTCCAGTTGAGCGCAGCACCGACCTTGGTTATCGGAGCCCGGGGGTGACGTGGCACGGTGGGAAGAGGTGCAAGAGCGGATGCGGGTCGCGTTCCAGCTCGATCGCGACGACCCGAACGAGTTCGCCCTGACCGTGCCCCGGCAGGTGGCCCCGGCGTCCTCGCGCGAGCAGCGGGTGATGGTGCGGAGGTTCGTCGCGTTCGATCGGGAGATGATCGAGTTCCGATCAGCGTTCGGCGAGCTCGGCGACGCCACCGCCGAGGACCTCCTGCGCGAGTCGCTCCACCTGCCCCTCGGCGCGATCGCGCTGCACGGGCGGTTCCTGGTGGTCGTGCACCGCGAGTCGCTCGAACCCCTCGGGCTCGACGACGTGTTGTTCTTGCTCACCCACATCAGCCTCGTGGCCGACGAACTCGAGGAGCGGCGGGGCAGCGACCGGTTCTGACCCGGCGTGGCCGCGCGGGGAGCACCACGCTACAGTCCCTGTCCGCCCGGGTCCGCGCTCGCACCGTCCGGGCCCGGAGGCGGTATGCCGGTGTTGTCGCGTCGGGTGTCCGAGATCCAGGAGAGCGCGATCCGCAAGCTCGACGCGGTGGTGCGCCGGCAAACGGGGGTGTCGTTCCACCGGCTGAACATCGGCCAGCCGGACGTCCCCACCCCGCGCCCCCTGCTCGACGCGATCCACGGGTGGGACCCGCAGGTGGTGGCGTACGGCCCGGCGAGCGGCCTGCCCGAGTGCCGCGACGCCGCGGCGGGGTACCACGCGCGGTGGTCGCCGGGGCTCGAGGGGCGCCACGTCGCGGTGACGGCCGGCGGCTCCGAAGCGTTGCTGTTCGCGTTCACCGCGGTGTGTGACCCGGGCGACGACGTGCTCGTGCCCGAGCCGTACTACACGAACTACAACGGGTTCGCGACGGTCGCGGGGGCCACCGTCCGCCCGATCCGCACCCGGCTCGCGGAGGGGTTCCGGATCCCCGGCGACGATGTCCTCGACGCCGCCGTCGGCCCGCGCACCCGCGCGGTGGTGTTCGCCAACCCGGGGAACCCGACCGGCGCGGTGTACACCCGCGACGAGCTCGCCCGGCTGCTCGCGTGGGCGGCCCGCCGCGACCTGTTCGTGATCGCCGACGAGGTGTACCGCCGCATCTGGTTCGAGACGCCGCCGACGAGCGCGCTCGAATTCGAGCAGCACCGCGACCGGGTGATCGTGGTCGACAGCCTGTCGAAGACCTACTCGGCCTGTGGGCTCCGGGTCGGGTTCTTCATCAGCCGGAACGAGGCGTTGATGGAGCGGGTCGAGCGGCTCGGGCAGGCGCGGCTCGGGGTGCAGCCGTTGGCCCAGCACGTCGCGATGCGCGCCCTCGCGTTGCCCGAGTCGTACTACGAGGAGGTCCGCCTGGTGTACCGCGAGCGGGTCGACGCGATGATGGACGCGCTGAAGCAGGTCCCCGACGCGGTCGCGCCCCACCCCGAGGGCGCGTTCTACTCGATGGTCCAGCTCCCGATCGACGACGCCGACACGTTCGCGCGGTTCCTGGTGGAGCAGTTCCGCCACGAAGGGGAGAGCGTGGTGGTCGCCCCAGGGCCGGGATTCTACGCCGACCCGGCCAGCGGAAGGAACGAGGTCCGCCTCGCCGCGGTGAGTGAGGTGTCGAAGCTGCGACGCGGGGTGGAGCTGCTCGCGCGCGGCGTGGAGGCGTACCGCGGTCGATAGCGGTTCGGGGTGGACGAACCTGGGGATCTGGCGGTACGTTCCCGAGACTTCGGCGTGCCCGACCGTGGCGCGCCACAGACGCGAGAGGTTCCCCCGATGACTCGATGGATTTCGACCCTGGCGGTCGGGTTGTGGCTGGCTGCGTGCGCCGGCGACAAGGCCACCGACAGCAACCCCACCGGCGACACCCCGGTCGACGGCGACGCCGACACCGATGCGGACGCCGACACCGACACCGACACCGACGCGGACGCCGACGCGGACTCCGACGCCGACACCGATCCCACCGGGCCGGACGACGACAACGATGGTGACGGCCTGACCAACGGGGAGGAGGCCGGCCTCGGCACCGATCCGAACGACCCCGACACCGACAGCGACGGGCTGCAGGACGGCGACGAGGTCGCGCTCGGCACCGATCCGACACTCGGTGACACCGACGGTGACGGTCTCGACGACGGAGCGGAGGTCGACGCCACCACCGATCCGAAGGACGCCGACACCGACGGCGACGGGCTCGAGGACGGGCCCGAGATCGACCTCGGGTCGGACCCGCTCGACACCGACACCGACGACGACGGCCTCACCGACGGCGACGACGTGGCGGCGGGCGGCGATCCCACGCTGGTCGACACCGACGACGACGGCCTGTCCGACCCGGACGAGGTCGCCGGGGGCACCGCGCTGAACGACCCCGACTCCGACTCGGACGGGCTCGAGGACGGCGCCGAGATCGACGCCGGCACCGGCCCGCTCGATCCCGACTCGGACGACGACGGGCTGCAGGACGGCGCCGAGGTGAACTACGGCTCGAACCCGCTGCTCGCCGACACCGACGGCGACACGCTCACCGACGGTGACGAAGTGCTGGTGTACGAGTCGAACCCGCTGTCGCTCGACACCGACGCCGACGGCCTCGAGGACGGGTTCGAGGTGAACACGTCGGACACCGACCCGGCCGATCCGGACACCGACGCCGACGGCCTGGGAGACGGCGCCGAGCTCGATCAGGCGCTCGACCCGCTCGACCCGGACATGGACGACGACCAGCTCCTCGACGGGGACGAGGTCATCGTGCACCACACCGATCCGCTGAACCCCGACACCGACGGCGGCGGGCTGCTCGACGGGATCGAGGTCCAGGGCGGCACCGACCCGCTCGACCCGGCCGACGACGTGTGCGTGTTCGAAGACGTCCCGTTCGCGAGTGATCTGGTCCCGGCGGCGGGCCTGCTCGACCCCCGGTACATCGGGCTGTCGATCAGCGGCATCTCGGATCCGGTCGCGATGGAGGACTACCTGTTCGACACCGACGGTGACACCGTCGCAGAGCCGTTCTCCGCGGTGGTGTCCGCCACGTTCTTCGACGGGACCCTGGTGCCGCTGTGCACCGCGAGCTGGGACGCGAGCCTCGCCACCGCGCAGGCCACCGGCTGGACCACCGACAGCGGCGGGGCGCTGTACCGCGCGTACTCCCTCACGTTGCCGGCGGCGGGGGGCGCGACCGACTGCCCGCCGCTCGACCCCATCCTGTGGGGCACTTCCGACGTGTTGTCCCTGCTCGAGACGCAGCAGTGGGGCATCGGCCTGGGCGAGATGGTCGGCGTGTCGGCCGACCTCGAGGCCGTGGTGACCGGCGGCGGCGGCGACTGGGCCACGGACTGGGAGCCGTACGTGTTCTCGATGTACGTCGACTTCGGCGCGGGCGTCGCCGAAGAGGTCGGCTTCGCGTTCAGCTCCGAGGCGCCGTGTGAGACCGTGACCGACGACGGCGCAGGTGGCACCGTCCTGCTGGGCGCGCCCGCGAACGGCGTGCTGGTGCGCGGGTTCGTCGAAGCCGAGTCGTTCTACGTCCAGTACGTGGGCGACCTGTTCGGGGTGTGCCTGTTCACCGACGTGGACGTGGTGGAATCCGGGCCGCCCCCGGCCCCGGTCGTCCGCCCGGAGTTCATCTCGTTCGGCTTCATCGGCGTGGTCGACGACCAGGGCTGGCACGACTGGCAGTGGGACCAGGACGCCGACGGTCTGCCCGAGGTGAGCCCGGCCGTGTTCACCGCGTCGTACTTCGACGCCGGGTTCAACGAGCTGTGTTCGGTGGCGTGGAACATCGACGACGCGGTCGAGGTCGACCCGGCCGGGTGGACCTCCGCTGCGGGCGTGATCTGGCGCGGGTGGGAGGTGACCCTGGAGGCGGGTGACGCCACGTGGTCGTACGGCGTCGCGTGCAACCGGATCCCGGCGGCGGTGTACGGCACACAGGACGCGCGGGACCTGATCGAGGGCACGGTGATGAAGTTCGGGTTCGGCGAGGACGTGAACGTCGGGCCCGCGTTGGAAGGCGCGGTCGGCGCCGCGGACTACGCGACCTACTACGAGCCCTACGTGACGGCCGCGTACATCGAGGTGCCCGGGTTCGGCGTGTGGGACACGGCGATCGGCTTCGGGTACGAGCTGCTCGACTGCGTGGAGCTCGACCCGGCGCTGGTCAGCACCCCGGCCGTGGTCGCCGCACCGGTCCCGAACGGGTTCTACACCGCGTCGGCGTTCTTCGTCTGGCCGTTCTAGTGGTTCGGCGCACCGACTCTGACCGGGTCGTTGCGCCCCCAGCGGTCGGGTGCGCCTCGAAGGGGCTCCGCCCCTTCAACCCCGCCAGGAACC
>JBEBJC010000014.1:0-26376 GCA_040080105.1 Myxococcota bacterium | reverse complement strand
CCACCAGGCCCCCGCCGACCCCCGCGTTCACCCGCCAGGCGGGGTACGGGAGCGGTGGCGGGTTCGTCACCACGGGGAACGCGCCTTCGGTCGCCCCACGGGCCGGAGCGCCGGGGTGACGGGTGCGCGCCAACTCCCACCGCGCCCCGACCGACAGCCCGACCGTCCCGGTGTAGCCCGCGTCGAGCGCGAACAGGACCGGCACGCCGCGCACCGCGGCCGACGCGGACAGACCCTCCGTCCCGACCGCGACCACCGCGAGCCCGCCGGTCGCGCCCCGGAGCGCCACCGGGTCCGCCCAGGCCGTCGTCATCCCCGCCGCGAGCACAGCGGCCGCGGCGATCACGACCCGTCCGCCCCGCAGGGGGACAGGGAGGACCTGCGCCTCCGCCATGGTCCAGCTGGATCGCTGGCTTCCCTGCGCATGGCCGGAGGGTAGCACGGTCGTCGGGAAGGGCGGGGCGGTGTGGGCACGGGCCCCCTAGCTCTGCAGCTCGGACAGGGGTCCGAGGGCGATCCGGGTCTCGCCCTCCAGGCCGAAGTCGTCCAGCGCTTCGCCCGAGGCGTACCCGAGCGTGTTGAACAGGTTCGACAGCTGGCGGTGGTTCACCTCGCCGGTCCCGGGGTACACCACCGTGCGCCCGTCGGTGGCGAGCCCGAGCGCTCCGCCTCCGACCAGCAGGCAAGGCCACTCCGAGGCGGTGCCGTGGTGCTGCTCCCCGTTGTCCGACAGGTACAGGATCGCGGTGTGATCGAGCATCGTCCCACCCTGCTCCGGCACCGCCTCCAACGCGCGGGCCAGGTCGGCGATCAACACCACGTGCTCGCGGGTCACCGCGTGGATCGCGTCCACGTACGCCCCGGTCGCCCCCGGGTCGGCGCCCGAGTTGTGGTGCAGGTCGTGGCGACCCAACCCCGCCGGGATCTCCGGGTAGTCGGCCAACACCCGGGAGTAGTCCATGTAGGAGAAGTGATCGCCGGTGCCCGAGGTGACCACCGCCACGTGGGTGAGCCCGCCGAGCAACGCGGCTGTGACGTTCTCGAACTGGGCTTCCAGCATGTCGAAGTGGTCCCCCGTGCCGTACAGCGGGTTGCTCGCCGGCTCGACCGGGGCGGGGAACGCGGTCGAGGGGTCCGCCGGGTCGATCGCGGCCGCGATCGCCAGCAGGTCGTCCTGCCGCTGGCGGATCACCAGCAGGCTGTCGAGGTAGGCCTCGAGCTTCGCCCGCTCTTGGCTGTTGCCCGGGAACGCCGCCAGCACCGCGTCGAGATCGGACAGCGCGAAGTCCAGCTGCTTGCTCCGACGCGCGAACGCAGCAGCCCCAGGGCTTCCCGGCAGGAACCCGAACAGGTTGTCGTACGCCATCGAAGGGTCGAGCGTGACCGGCGCGGACCGGTCGGCGGCGAAGGCGCAGGTGTAGTTCGCCAAGATCCCGCCGCCGTACGCCACCCCGAGGCGCACCGCGTCGAACGGGGTGGTGTCGCGGACCGTCGGGCGCTCCGCCAGCCAGGCGTCGATGGTCTGGCCCGCGGGGCGGGTCGGGGTGGAGCGGGAGCAGGAGAGCGCGCCGAAGTGGCAGGAGTGGCCACCACCCGCGATCCACGACGACAGGCCGAGCGCCACCAGCGACTTGGACACCAGGTCGACCCCGCCGCCGGCGGAGGTGAGGGGATCCAGCGCTCGCGCCGATCCGAGGTCCCCGTCCGACACCACCAGCGGATCGGCGTGCCCGTACCGGTCGTAGCTCCAGCGCCGCCCGGCGACGGTGTCGGTGGACTGGGCCCCGATCGCGGCCTCCGCTGCCGGCGACAGGAACGCCAGCGGCTCGATGGCGTTCCCCTCCACCACGATCACGAACCGGCGCGGGAGGGGCTTGGTGGCCAGCGCCCCGCGCAGGAACGGGTGGAGGAGCGCGGCTCCGGCGCCGGTTCCGAGGCCCGCGAGCAGGCCGCGACGCGTGAGGTGGTGCATCAGAGCTCCTCGTCGAGGGTGCGGTACAGCGTGGCGTCGTGGGTGGCGAGCGTCTCCAGCATCTGGAGGAACGAGCCGTCGCTCTGGTCGTAGGCCTCCTCCATCGCGGTGAGCACACACGCGTCGGCCGGGGTCTCGTCCCGGCCGGCGAAGAACCGGAACGTGTGGCGGATGAAGCAGCGCTTCGCGTACTGCGACTCGGCCAGCGCCTCGGTGAACGCGATCGCGTCGGCGTACGTCCCGTTCAACGCTGGGTCGGGCGCGTTGTCCACCGTGGTCGAGCCGTCCGGCGGGTGTCCGTGGTCGTCCACCCGCAGGAAGCCGGCGTGGTTGTACAGCTCGAACGGTGTGCCCAGCGTGTTCATCGACTGGTGGCACACCATGCACTCGCTCTGGCCCTCGATGCTCTCCTCCACCCGCTCCCGCGCGGTCTTGGTCCCGTCCGACGGGGCGAGCAGCGCGGGGACGGTGACGAACTGCAGCGGCGGGACGGTCTCGCACAGCAGGTGCTCCCGCACCCAGTGGCCGCGGGCGACGAGGCTCGGCCCATCCTCGAACGCGTCGCCGTGGGTCGACAGCCACACCGGGTGGGTGAGGAGCCCGGCCCGCTCGTCCGCGGGGAGGGTGACCCACCGGTCGGCGGCGCTGCCGTCGGCGATGTCGCCCTCGTACCCGTACGGTCGGTTGGTGTACACGGTGCTCGCCTCGATCGACGAGCCCGCGTCTCGGGTGGTGGACGCGAGGAAGAACGTGCGGGTGGTCAGGAGCTCGCGGAACACGTCCCGGTCGGTGACGACGATGCGCGCGACCGTGTCCTCGAACTGCTGCACCCCGGTGGTCTCGTGGCCGTAGTACCCCGACTGGAGGTTGCCGTACGAGTACCGCACGGCGTAGGTCTCGGGCAGATCCTCGTACGCGGAGGTGATCTCCGGGCCGTCCTTGAACAGCAGCGGAAAGTCCTCCACCTCGAAGTACTCGAGGAAGAACCGGTCGACCCGGCTCCCCATCCACTCCTCGGCCCGGCCGAGGATCCGGCGCTCGTCGGGCCAGTCGAGGTAGGTGTCGACCCGCGCCGGATCGACCCCAGCCGCGTACAGCCGCACCAGCGCGCCCGCCACCGCCGGGTCGCGGATCGTCCCGTCGGCCGCGGCGGCGGCGAGCTCGGGCATCGCCCCTTCGATCGGCTCGGTGAAGCTGTCGTACGGGCCGAGGCCCCAGCGGAACACCCCCTGGGCGTGGACCGGGCGCTCGCTCACCAGGTTGCTCAGCAGCCGGGCATGCTCCCAGTCGGTGATTCGGGTTCGGCCCTCGGCGTCGAGCACACCGTCGCCGAGCTCGCTCGGGAACAGAGCCGGCGCGGTGAGCCACGCGGCAGAGGTCACGTGCAGCAGAGTCTCCGCGCGGGTCCATCCCTCGATGACCTCATCGGCGAGCGCCTCCTCGGTGAAGGCGCGCAGACGGTCCAGCTCGTCGCTCGTGGGGGGGCGAAAGTACGCGCCGCCCTCCAGGAACGTGGTGAGGTAGGTGTCGATGCAGGCGGTGTCCGGGTCGTCGTCTTCGAACATGCAGCGGAGCGCCGGATCCGCGAGCGGTTGGTATTGCCAGACGTACCCCTCGGGGTACTGGGCGGTCCAAGGTCCGCCCGCGAACTGCACCACCCCGAGGTACAGGTCGAGCGTGGACGGGTCCATCCCCACCCCGGCGGAGTAGGTGCTGAACCGGGCCTGCGGCGGAGTGCCGAGCGGGTTGAACGCCGCCGCCGAGTCGAACGAGGAGCCGATGGTGCTGCGCCACTCCACGTCGTCCAGGCGGCGGATCCGCGCGGGGCTGCTGCTCGGCGACCCGTCGCACACGAACAACCCGTCCTGGTCGAGGCTGTTCGGGTCGTACTCCTCGTCGGTGGGAGGTGGTTCGGGCGCGCAGGTGGCGCCATCGTCGATCCATTTGCCGACGAGCTCGAGGTCCGCGGCGGGCAACGGCCCGACGGGCGGCATGACCTGACCGGTGCCGCCGATCTCCAGATGTGAACCTTCGAGCTTGCGCCAAAGGTAACTTCCGCTGCGGTCGCCGGGTGCGAGCAGCGGCCAGCCCGGCACCTGGCTGCTCTCGGCGCCGACCACTGCCGACAGCTCCCGCAGATCGAGGCCGCCGAGCGCCGAGGCTCCGTGGCAGGTGGTGCAGTGCAGGTCCACGAACGCCTGCACCTCCTGGCACGGCCCATCGTCGATCGGTGGTGTGGTCGGGACCGTGTCGGTGGGCGTGGGCTCGTCGGGGGTGGGCGAAGTCGGAGGCCCAGGTGGAGACGATGTGGTCTTCGTCTCGCACGCCGCCCACATCAGCGTGATCAGCATCCAGCCTCCCGTCCCGGCAGGATACCACCCGACCCGGTCACGGCAACCGCCTGTTGACAGCCTGTTGCGCGGCCCGACCGGGCGCTCGAGATCCTGTCCAGGTCCACCAGCAGGACCACCCAGTTCTGCAGGATCGCCGCCGTAGCCTACCGCTCGCCGATCCGCGACATAATCGGGGACGACGCGCGCCATTCCCGTCCCCCTCCATCCTGCCCGGCTCCGCGGCCCGGGGGCCGGATTATGTCGCGCCGGGTGAACCTCTCGCGGACAGTGCTGGCCGTAGGAGGATCGATGAACCTTTGGCTCGGAGCCGCGTTGCTCGCGGCGTGCCACGACGGCGAGACCGGACCCGTGGACGCGGATCGCGACGGCGTGTTCGCCCTGCAAGACTGCGACGACCAATCCGCTCAGGTGTTCCCCGGCGCCGACGAGGTCCCGTACGACGGGATCGACCAGGACTGCGACGGAGCGGACCTGGTGGACGCGGACCGCGACGGCGCCGACGCGCTCGAGGTGGGCGGCGACGACTGCGACGACCTCGACGCTGCGTCGCACCCCGGCGCCGACGAGGTCCCGTACGACGGGGTCGATCAAGACTGCGACGGCGCCGACCTCGACGACCAGGACGACGACGGCTTCCCGGGCGACGCCGACTGCGACGACCTGGACCCGACCCGCCACCCGGGCGCACTCGACCGCGCCGACGACGGCGTGGACCAGAACTGCGACGCCGTCGACGGCCTGGACGGTGATCTGGACGGGTTCGCGAGCGAGGCCTCCCTCGGCGACGACTGCGACGACGCCGATCCGGCGCGCAACCCGGCCGCAGACGAGGTGTGGTACGACGGCGTCGACCAGGACTGCGACGACGCGTGTGACCACGACCAGGACGGTGACGGCGCGGTGCTCGAAGGGACCGTGGTGACCGACGGCTCCCCGTGCGACCTGTTCCCGGGGCCCTTGCCGGGCGCGAACGTCGACTGCGACGACGCCGATCCGTCGGCGACGGTGGAGGCGTCGCGCGGCCGGGTACCCGACGAAGGAGACCTCGACTTCCCGGTCGACGACGTCCTCACGGTCGAGCTGACGGTGGCCGACCCATCCGCGACGCTGGCGGTGAGCGGACCGGACGGCGGGATCGCCGGCGCGCTCGCCGTGGACGGGGCTACGGTCACGTTCCGGCCGGACGCCCCGCTGACGCCCGGCGCCGGGTACACCACCACGTTGACCCATCGGTGCGGGGTCGAGTCCTGGACGTTCACCGCGGCGCTCCCTCGGGTGCCGGTCGATCCGGCGACGCTCGTGGGCGGAGTGTGGGAGCTGCCGCTCGACACGGGCGAGTGGGTCCCCGGTGGATCGCTGATTGTGCCGTACATGACCCACTCGCTGCTGGTCTCGGTCGCCGCCGCCAGTGCCGACGTGGTGGACCTGACGCTCGGGTCGGGGCTCTCCGGGACGCAGGACCTGTGCGCGGAGACCACCGCGGTCCCGGCGGCGTTCGTCTACAACCCGGAGTTCGGCGCCACCTCGCCCGCGGTGTTCCTGACGCTCGCCGGCGCGCCCGCCCAGCTGCACGACGCCGAGGTGGAGGGGGTGTTCGCCGGAGGGGGCGCCACCCTGGTGGACGTGCGGCTCGCGGGTCTGTACGACACCGCGCCGCTCGCGCTCGCGGTGTTCGGCGCCGGTGCCCCAGAGGACGCGGTGTGCAGCTTGATCGGCTGCGCCCCGTGCCCCGACGGTTCGCTCAACTGCGTGGACCTGGTGGTCTCCGGGCTCGAGGGTGCGCGGATCGAGGCGACGGTGGTGGAGCGCACCGCGGCGGACATCGCGGCCGACCCCGCCTGCCCCTGACGAGCCGCCGCCTCGAGGGCGGTAGTTTCACCGACGTGACTGGATCCGCGGGAGGACCAGCACCTTCGCGGCTTCGACGGCGAGCACGTAGGTGGCGGTGATGGCCAGCAGCAGCCCCATCACGCTCGCCGGCAGCGGCACCAATCCGAACAGCGCCGATACCGGGCCGAGATACGGCGACGACAGCGCCACCGCCGTCACCGCGATGGTGGCCCCCAGCAGCGGCCCGCTGGGCCGCGAGCGCCAGGCCGGGCGGCGGGTCCGCACCACCAGCGCCACCGCCAGCTCGGTCAGCAGTGACTCCACGAACCACGCGGTCCGGAACTCGGCGACCGGAGCCCGGTACCACAGGAGCAGCGCCACGAACGTGAGCCCGTCGAACACCGCCGAAAGTGTCCCGAACACCACCATGAACCGGCGGATGAACGGGATGTCCCACCGCTGGGGCCGCTCGAGGAGCTCCTCGTCCACCGCGTCGCGCGCGATGGCCATCGCGGGGAAGTCGGACAGGAAGTTGTTGAGCAGGATCTGCTTGGCGAGGAGCGGCAGGAACGGCAGGAACATCGAGCTCACCGCCATCGACAGCATGTTCCCGAGGTTCGCGGACTCGGTGGTGAGCACGTACTTCATGGTGTTGGCGAACGTCCGCCGACCCTCCAGGATGCCGTCCCGGAGCACGCCCAGGTCCCGCTCCATCAGCACGAAGTCCGCCGCTTCCTTGGCCACGTCGGTGGCCTGGTCGACCGACAGCCCCACGTCGGCCGCGTACAGGGCCGGCGCGTCGTTCACCCCGTCCCCGAGGTAGCCCACCACGTGCCCGGTCTTCCGGAGCGCGAGGATGATCCGCTCCTTCTGGTTCGGATCCACCTCGGCGAACACGGTGGTCCGCTCGGCCCGCTGCCACAGCGCCTCGTCGGACATGGCGTTCAGCTCGGCCCCGGTGACGACCGCCCCGGTGGTGAGGCCCACCCGCCCGGCCAGATCCTCCGCCACCCACCGGTTGTCGCCGGTGATCATCTTCACCCCGACCCCGAGGCGGGCGAGGTCGGCCAGGACCTCGGTCACGCCGGGCTTCGGTGGATCGGAGAACAGCAGGAACCCGCGGAGCTCGAGGTCGTCCTCGTCGGCGCGGGTGTAGCGCGGGCGGGACTCGAGGGTCCGGCTGGCCACCGCCAGCACCCGCAGGCCGGACCGGCTCCACTCAGCGAGCCGGGTCCGGACGGCCTCGCGCACGGCGTCATCCAGCGCGACCCCGCCGCTGCTCGCGCAGCACTGGAGCACGTTCTCGACCGCCCCCTTAGTGACGAGCACGACCTGGCCGTGGCCCTCGACGATCACCGACAGGCGCTTGCGCACGAAGTCGTACGGCAGCTCGTCTCGCTTCGACCACCCCGGCTCCGGCGGACCTCCGGCGAGGATGGCCTGGTCCAGCGGGTTGTCGAGGCCGGTCTGAAACGCGGCGTTCAGGGTCGCCAGCGCCCGGATCTCGGCCGATTCGATCCCGGCGAGGTCCCGCGCGCCCTCGAGCCTCATGACGCCCTCGGTCAGCGTCCCGGTCTTGTCGGTGCACAGGAGATCCATGGTGCCGAAGTCCTCGATCGCGGCCAGCCGGCGCACGATCACCCCCCGCCGCGCCATGGCCTGGGCGCCGACCGCCAGGCTCACCGCCAGGATCGCCGGCAGCAGCTCCGGCGCGATCCCCACCGCGAGGGCGATCGCGAACAGCAGCGACTCCAGCACGGGCGCGTGGTTCAGGACGTTGATCGCGAACACCGCGAACACCCACACCAACATGGTCTGGGTCAGCAGCGCGCCGAAACGTCGCACGCCGCGCTCGAAGTCCGTCTCGGGCGGCGCCAACACCAGCTTGTCGGCGATCGCGCCGAACGCCGTCTCGGACCCGGTCGCCACCACCAACGCCCGGCAGGTGCCAGAGCGGGCGGTCGTGCCGAGGAACACCACGTTGCCGCGCTCGGAGAGGCCGGCCGTCGCCGCCGCCGTGCCAGGCGCCTTCTCGACCGGGAACGTCTCGCCGGTGAGCACCGCCTGGGAGACGAAGAAGTCACGGACCTCGAGCACCAGCCCGTCGCCCGGGACCAGGCTCCCGGCCGACAGCATCGCCACGTCGCCCGGGACCACCTCGTCGAGCGGGAGCTTCGAGATCTGCCCGTCCCGCACCACCTGCGCGCGGGACTTCACCCGGGACTGGAGCCGCTCGAGGGCCTCGTTGGCGCGGTACTCCTGGAAGAAGCCTAGGATCGCGCTGCCGAACACGATCGCCGCGATGATCGCGGCGTCCACCCACTCGCCGACCGCGGCCGAGACGGCGCCCGCGCCGACCAGGATCAGCACCAGCGGAGAGCGCAGCTGGGCCAGGAACTGCCGCAGGGCCGGGGACGTCCTCCGCCGAGGGACCCGAGAGCGCAGCCGGGCCGCCGCCTCGGACGACGCGAGGCCGCGCTCGAGGTCCGTGCCCAGGGCCGAGGCCACTTCGGACGGGGACAGACTCCACCACGCGTCGGGGACTTGCACGTTCGGTGCATAATACGTACGGTCCAGGAGGACTGCGGCGGGTTCGTCCTGAGTGCTCGAGGCCGCGCGGAGTACGCCGCAGACTCACCCGAAACCGACACGAGGGACCCGATGCGCCGTGCTGGTAGGAGCCTCGCCCTGGCCCTGGGGCTCGCGATGAACCCGACGATCGCCGCCGCCGCGCCTAGCCCGTGCGACGCGGAGCCGATCGCGACCCCGGATGGGCCGCTCTTGCTGCCGGCGCACGCCGCGTGGACCCACTGGACGCTCGACGCGCCGACCCGGGAGCTCCGGCTGACGGTGGAGGTCGTGAGCGACCCAGTGAGCGGGGTCGGGTTGTACTTCTCCCCGTGGAACGGGCAGATCGGCGGCTCGCAGATGTACCTCGGGCTGCAGACGGACCTCCACCATCCGGAGGAGGGCTGGGTGGGCAAGGGGGTGATCTTCTCCCGCTGGGGTCGGCGGTCCGAGGCGGACATCCGGGTGGCCAAGGGCGGGTTCTACGAGATCGCCGGCCACGAGGGGGACTTCGTCGGCGTCCGGATGCCGTATCCGTGGACGGTGGGGACCTACACCCTCGTGTTGCGGCTGGCGTCGGGGAACGCCGAGGGCGACTGGTACACGTTGACGATCGACGACGGGCGGACCTCGACCCGGGTGGGCGCGCTACGGTTCCCGCGACAGGAACGCAAGACACCGGTGATCATCCAGCCCGAGGGTACGGCGTTTCTCGAGGTCTACAGCGGGGTGACGGCGTACGACCAGGTGCCGGACTGGCACGTCTCGGCGGTTCCCGCGGGGGATGTAGCCCAGCTGGTCGGGGCGGTGTCCGCCTACCCATCGCACCCCTACGCGCCGTTCCCGAACGCGGACGTGTGGGTGGAGCCGGGGTCGCCCGCGGTTCACCTGGCGTTCGGGCGCACGGTGCGCCGGTGTCACGCCGAGGGTGCGCTTCTCGTGGAGCGGTGACCTGTCCGGCGGTCTCGACCGAAGATCGTCGACACTCCGCATCCGCCACTCGTGCTACCATCGCCGTCAGCGGGGAGCCCCCCGTCAGGAGCCCAAGAGCGTGCACGGCGACGAGGAGTTCGAGCCAGTGGCAGAACCGGGGTTCAACCTGCTCGCCGCCCTCGCCCCATCGGCATGGTTCGGTTACCACCACATGCACCGACGCGCAGCGCAAACGCTCGCGGTGCTCCTGATTGCGACTGTGGCCGCGGAGGCCGTCGTCACGATCGCGGTCCGGCTCGGCGGGCTTCGGGATTTGTCCCGGTGGTACCTCGGCCAGGGCCAGCCGAACACCGTTTGGCTCGTCTTGATCGCGTGGGGGGTCTGGTGCGGACTCGGTGCGCGCCGCTGGCAGGCTTCGGAGGTCGAACGCCCTGTGGCGAGCCCGATTTCGGCAGTGGCTTGGGCGCTGATCGCGGCGGTAGCTTGGATCGGCACGCTCGTGGCCCTCACGCTGGGGTACGTCGCGCTCGGGTTGCTCGAGGCTGCTTGAGGATCACAACACCTGGTCGGTGTCGGGCTCGCGGGTCCGCGGTGATCACTGGGGAGAGCCACAGGACGCGGAGGAGCCGCCGGCCACCGCGTTCCTCGAGGTCTACAGCGGGGTGACGGAGTACAACCAGATGCCAGATTGGCATGCTGCTGCTCTTCCAGCGGGAGACGTTGCCCAGCTGGTGGGGGCGGTCTCGGCCTACCCGTCGCACCCGTACGCGCCGTTCCCGAACGCGGACGTGTGGGTGGAGGCGGGGTCGCCGGCCGTTCACCTGTCGTTCGGGCGGACGGTGCGCCGGTGTCACGCCGAGGGTGCGCTGCTGGTGGAGCGCTGACGCCTTCGAACCGACAGTTTTGGAAGGTGGGCGAACGGTCGATCCCGGCGTCGGCTCAGGTGAGCCCGAGCGCCATCGCCGCGAACCCCGGGCCGCTCAACACCGCGTGCAGGATCACCCCGACCCAGGTGTTGCCCGTGCGCTGGGTGGCGTACGGCACGACGAGCAAGGTAGGCACGAGGACGAGCAGGTTCCCCGGCCCGAACGCGAGGTGGAACGCGAACCACAGGGCTGCGTTCACCAGCCAAGCTCCGCTGCCGAACCGCTGCTCCATCCGAGGCAGCACCACGCCGCGCCAGACGAGCTCCTCGCCGAGGATGTTGATCGGCCAGTACACGAACCACACCCCGACCATCCACAGCGTCTCCCGGTGGATCCCGGGTGGGGCGGGGATCGTCGGCGGGTGTACGGCGAGGCCGAGCGCCTGCGCGACGAGCGCGAGCGGAGCGGAGAGGCCGACGATCGCGAGCGCCCCGTACGACGCCCACTGGAGGTCGCGCCGCGACAGGGCACGCAGGCGCAGACGCGCCGCGAGTCGCGGAACGTCCTCGCTCCGGACGAGCGCGAGCCCGTAGGACAGGATCGGACCGAACACGAGGGGCACCGACAGCAGCATCCAGGCGCCCAGGGGCGCCACCCCGCGGGCGGCGAGGGTGGGCACGCCGGCGAACACGACGCTGGCGACGAGCAGCGAGCCGAACAGGAACGGGGCGACCTCGAGCGCCAGGTCCAACCGACGGGCTTCGATCACGACGACCTCCGAGGGGTGAGCTCGCACGCCAGCGCCGCTACCAGCAGGGCTCGTGGCATGTGTGAACATTATCACGAAAATGGTCATACACCCACTGCTCGAGGCTGCGGGTGGACCTGACGGGGTGTGGCGTGACCGGCCCGCCCCTGGTGGTGCGGCTCGATCTCGACGCGCCCGGCGGCCCCCCCTAGAACCGGAGCCCGGCGGTCGCCCCGATCCAGGTGGGCAGGCCGCCCACCGTCGTCGACGGCATCCAGGTCGGATCCCGCTGCCCGAGCGCCGCCACCGACAGCGACGGGCCGAGGACGATCGCCAGGTGCGGGGCGAGCTCTGCCCCGACCAGCACCCGAGCCCGCACGATCACGCTGTCGTCCGACACGTAGTCGACCGCGACCGCGGCGAGGTCGGCGTCGAGCACGAGCGGCGGCCGGACCAGCGGGTGCCAGCCGAGGCCCACCGCGGTCGAGGCGTTCGCGCCGGGCGGGCGTCCCAGCTCGAAAAGCGAGTACAGCCGCTCACCCCCCGAAGTGACCCCGATCGCGTACGGCACCGCGTCGCTCCCGAGCGCCCACAAGTGGTTGTAGCCGCTGCGGGTGAAGCTCAACAGGCCGATTGGCGCGCCGACCCTTCCGCCGAGGTTCACGAGCCCGATCTGGGCGCCGCGGACCGACCCGCCGATGTTCACCACCCCGATCTGGGCCCCCCGCACCGACCCGCCGACGTTGACCAGCCCGATCTGGACGCCGTCGAGTGTCCGCGCGACCTGGACCCCTCCGAGCTGGGCCCCCTCGACCCGGCGGGCGGTGTTCAGGGCGGCTGTCTGGTTCCCTTCGACCACTCCGGCCATGTTGACCCCGAACGACAGCTGGGCCCCCTCGACCAACCGCCCGACGTTGACGAACCCCGCGCCCTGCAACCCGGTGGTCTCCGCGGCGGCGACGTTCGCTCCGAACGCGAGCTGGGTCCCCCGGAGCTGGCCGCGCACGTAGTTCCCCGCGAGCGAGACCTGCGCGCCCGCTATCCGATCGGCCGACCCGACGCTGAAGGACAGCGCGGCGTGCTGGACCAGGATCTGCTCCGGCGGAGAGCCCGTGAGCAGCGGCGGCGCCAGCGCGAGGCTGAACAGCTGGTGCCGAACCGACGGGGATCCGCCCCGCAGGCGGGTCCACGACGTGTCGGCCACCTCGAAGTCGAGCGCGGACAGGCGGCGAGTCTCGCCGTGGCCGAGCTCGAACGTGGTCTCCTCCGATCGGGCGTCGCGGTCGACCAGCACGGTGTAGCGGTCGGACGGCAGCGCGAGCATCACCGGGCGCGACGGGACGCTCGCGAGCTCCGCCACGAGCCCGGCGCGATCGCTCCACACGAAGACCCGCCCGCGGAGCGGCAGGTCGACGTCGAGGCTCGCGTCGGCCGTGTTGAGGTCGGTCATCACGAGGTCGCCGCTCCCCGACAGATCGAGGTCGTACGCCGCGTGCTGGGCGCCAGCCAGCGTGTGCTCGGTCCGGACCAGCGTCTCGTCGTACGCGAACCGGTACGCCTCGATCAGGCTGACCCGGCGGTCCAGGGACGTGTCGGCCGCGCCGCGGAGCCCGCTGACGAGCGCCTGGGTGAAGAACGATCCACCGATCCGATCCGACTCCTGCGACGCCTCGTCGGCCGAGGACGACGTGAGCAGGGCGGTCCCCGACACGAACGTCGATCGATCGAGCAGGAACGGGGCCCGCGGGGTGCTACCCTTCGCCCGAATCAGAGAGCCCGAGGCGCACGAGTCGAGGATCGCGACCTGGACGTCGGCGCCGATCGCAGTGATTCGCTGTCGGAGCTCGTCGTAAGGGACCCGGTCCGCCCCGAGCAGCAGCCCTTCGTCGTCGGAGTGACCGGAGTAGTACACGACCACCTCGGTCCGCATCCCGCGCGCCCCCGCGGTCGCGACCCGGCCGGCGAGCGACGCGAGGCCCCGGCGCAGATCGGCGGCGGTCGCCCCGGGCAGGCGCTCCTCGTCGACGAACCCGCCGAGCCCTCCCAACACGTCGGCGAGCTTCGTCGCGTCGGCGTCGGCGTACACCAGGCGCTCCCGACCCGCGGCCTCGTTGTTGCTCAGAAACAGCGCCGTCCGGTACCGGGTGTCGGCCGGCGCGGCGTGGGCAACCAGCGCCAGGCCGAGGATCATGGGGTCCCATCCTTGACCAGCAGGCGAGACGTCTGGCGGCAGTCCGGCGGGATCGGGAGCGGCGCGGTCCGGGCCCGCCCCGGGTCCGCGCCGAACGCCCGGGCGTCGTCCACCAGCGCCTCGACCGCCAGCGGGGTCGGGCACGTCACCAGGAAGAACCGCTCGAACCCGGGCGCGTCGTCCAGCACCAGCGCTGCGTCGAGCACGACGGCTCCGCTCGGGCCCGACGGTGGCAGCGTCGCCGCGTGGACCGTGACCCCGCCCCGCCCGTCGATCGCGAGGATCGCGCCCTGCTCGGCGTCGCCGCGCACGAACGCGATCTGCAGCACGTCGCCCTGCCGAACCCGCTCGCCCTCCCGCAGCGGCGTCCGGCGGCCTTCCCCATACAGCTGGAGCTGCGGCGCGAGACCCTTGACCCGCTCGGTGGGTCCGCCCTCGACCGCGGGCTCGGGCGGTCCCCGAGGCACCAGCAGCAGCGCTGCCGCCGCGGCGCCCACCAGCGCCACGACGGGCCACTGCCACCCCACGCCCGGCCGTCGCCGCAGGAGCTCGGCCGGCGGGGACCTCGCCAGGATCTCTTCGTTGGACCGCAACAACGCGTCGAGCCGCCGCGCGACCTCGGGGTCGGCCGCGCGCGCGGCCTCGACCTCGCGCCGGCGGGCGTCGTCGAGCTCGCCCACCACGTAGCGCTCGAGCCATCGGTCCGGGATCTGCGCGCGCATCGTCTCCTCACGTCCCAATGGAACACGGGCGGCGCCTCCTCGTGTCACCGGTGACAGGGCCGAGGGGCGACCGTGTTCCACCCCCGGGAGGACAAGATGCTGTTGCAAATCCTCGCGGCCTGCACGGGCCCGCGACCCCATGATGGCCCGAACCCGGGAACCACCGACACCACCAACCCCACGACCGACCCGGGGACGCCGCCGCCGTACACCGTCGACCCCGACACCATCGCCGCGATCGAGGCCGCGGCCGAGCGGAGCCTGGATCGGTCCAACGCGACCGGCTGCAGCGTCGCGGTCTGGCGCGACGGCGCGATCGTGTACACGGCGGCGTTCGGGACCCGGAACGAGGCCGGCGACCCCGCGACGGTCGACACCCAGTTCGAGATCGGGTCCGACACGAAGAAGATGACCGCCATCGGGCTGATGCGACTGGTGGACGCCGGCGCGCTGTCGCTCGAGGACCGGGTCGGCGATCTGTTGCCAGATGTCGTGATCCCCGGGGCGCCGAACACCCTGGCCGACCTGACGGTCCGGCAGCTGTTGTCCCACCAGTCCGGCCTGTTCGACTACACGCCGTGGACCGACCTCCCGGACGACGCGGCGCTCGAGGAGGTCGTGCTCGGGCGGTTCGCCGAGAACGAGTACGCGATGATGCCGCCCGGCATCGGACACTCCTACAGCAACCCGAACTACTCGCTCGCGGGACTCGTCCACCAGCGCCTGGAGAACCGCGCGTGGGCCGACCTCGTCCTGGAGGAGGTGGCGGCGCCCCTCGGGATGGACCACACGTGGTCTCGACTCGTCGACCTGCTCGCGGCGGAGGACGACGTGGCGAGCGGCCTGGGGCCGGTGCTCGAGGAGCCGTACGACACGTTCGACCTGCTGGAGGACGTGAACGACCCGGGCGGCTACGAGATCGGCTGGGTCCGCCCCGAGGAGCAGATCGACAACGGATTCACCCGCCCCGCGGGCCTGTTGTGGTCGACCGCGTCCGACATGGCCCGGCTCCAGATGTTCCTGGTGAACGGTGATCCGGCGGTGCTGTCCGACGGGTCGCGGGCCGAGATCAGCGCCGGCCAGGTGGCGCTGTATCCGAACCTCGATCCGGACGACTTCGCCTACGGCTTCGGCATGATGCGGATCCGTGGGTTCACCGACCGCGACGGGAACTTCTACGACACGCCGCTCCTGGTCCACGGCGGCAACACGCTGACCATGACCTCGACGTTCGAGTTCCTCCCCGACCAGCGGGTGGGGGTCTCGGTCCTGTCGAACGGGGACGGCGACGACATGGAGGCCGTCTCCGCCGCAGCGCTGGCCGGCGTCGCCGCCGATCGCCTGCCGGCTCCGGTCGAGCCGATCTCGCCGTGGGCCCCGCCTGCGGAAGACCTCGGGGTCTACGCCGGTTCGTTCGAGGACGCTGCGCTCGGCCCGGTCGAGCTCACGCTCGTCGACGGCGAGATCCACGTCGAGATGCCGTACCTCGACAGCATCGGGTTCCCGTACGGCGACACGCTGATCCCCTACGCGCTCGACCTGTTCCTGCTCGAGCTCGACGGGGCGGCCGACTTCGACCTGTCGTTCTACCCGGACCCGAACGGCGTTCCTGCGGCGTACGCCGTGAACCGCGGGTTCGTGTTCCAGCGGGTCCCGGCAGGGACCGCGCGCCGTCCGGCGGTCCCCCGGACGCGGGAGGCGCTCGCGGCGTGGCTCGGCCCGGCCAGGAGCCCGCTCGCGCTCACCGCACCCCGTCCGCTCCGGTAGCGAGCTCGGCGAGGTCGGCCGACAGCGCCCGGAGGCGCGTTCGGACGCCCGAGACGCTCCTCCCCACCGCCGCGGCGGTCTCCTCGAGCGTCATCCCGTCGACGAGGTGGAGGGTGGCGATCACCCGGGACGACTCGGGTTGCCGTCCGAACAGCCGGTCGAGGATCCGGGCCGCCAGCGTCTGCTCCTCGATCCGGTCCGGCGCGGCCGCAATCCGCTCGAGCAGATCGCGGTCTCCGCTCGGCCGGCGCGCCCGGAGCAGGTTCAGGCAGATGTTCGTGGCCATCGTGTAGAGCAGCGAGCTCGGACCGCGGTCGTGGAGCGAATCCCGGCTGCGGAGGAGCTGCAGGAACACGTCCTGCGTCGCCTCGGCCGCCGCGTGTTCGTCCCGCAGCAGCGCGCGGCACCGCCGCAGGACCATCGGGCCGTGCAATCGGTACATCGCTTCGACGTCGAGGGCCAAGGGCCTCCCTTCCGGGAGTGGAACACGCGCGGTCGCGCGCGGTGTCACCGGCCGCGCGGCGAGAGGTCGAGCGGCCGGTCGGCGCCCGCGAGCCCGTTGGTGGGGGGCTCGCCGCGGCGTCGCGCGGGGCGCGGAGAGGCGGGGTGGTGGACCGAGCGTCTGCAGCGTGTTGGAGGGACGGATGAACGAAGGAAGGGCTCGGTCCGAACCACCCTCACTCGACGAGGCCGTGGCTGCCCTCCGACCGCGCCTGCTGGCCCACTGTTACCGCCTGCTGGGATCCGCGACCGACGCCGAGGACGTCGTCCAGATCGCCATCGTACGGGCTTGGTCCGCGCGTGACCAGTTCAGCGGGCGATCGTCGCTCGCCACGTGGCTGTTCGCGATCGCGACCCGGTGTTGCCTCGACGAGCTCCGGGGTCGCCCGCGGCGAGCGGTGCCCGCCGGGCTCGGCGTCGAGGACGACACCGTCGGGGAGCCCGCGTGGATCGAGCCGTTCCCCACGCCGGAGGGGGCGGCGGACCGGCACGAGAGCCTGTCCCTGGCGTTCGTCGCGGTGTTGCAGCGCCTCCCTCCCCGTCAGCGCGCCGCGCTGGTCCTCGCAGACGTGCTCGACTGGTCGGCCGCGGACATCGCCGAGACGCTCGACACCACGGTCCCGGCGGTGCGCTCGGCGCTGTTTCGTGCCCGGTCGACGGTCGCGGAGCGGAGCGAGCTCGGGCTCGCGCCCCCCGACGTGCACGCGCTGGCGAGCCGCCTGGTAGCGGCGTGGGAGCAGGGCGACGCGGACGCGATGGCCGCCCTGCTCGCCGCCGACGCGACGCTGTCGATGCCCCCGGAGCGGAAGGTCGTCCACGGTCGGGACGCGATCGTCGCGTTCTTCGTGGGCACGGTCTGGCCGAGCCACCGCTGGAAGCTCGTCCCTGTTCGGGCGAACGGGACGCTGGCCTTCGCGACCTGGGTCGACGGCGCGGCGCCGCACGCAGTAGCGGTGGTCCACCTGGACGGGGAGGGCCTGATCGCGAGCCTCGTCGCGGTCCGGTTCCCCCACCTCGTCGACCGGTTTGCGCCCTGACCGCACCGTTCGCGGGGGTGAGCGACGTCGAACCAGCAGGAGGTTCGATGTCGCTCGAAGGTAGGGTCGCGGTGGTGGTCGGCGGGACGTCGGGGGTCGGCAAGGCGGCGGCCCGAGCGCTGGCCGCGGCGGGCGCGGCGGTGACGGTGGTGGCCAGGGGGGAGGATCGGGTCCGCGCCGTCGCGTCGGAGCTCGGGGTCGTAGGCATGGTCGGGGACGCGACCGACGAGCGGTTCGTGCAGCAGCTGGTCAACGACCTGGCGCCGGACGTGCTGGTGCTCGCGCTCGGAGCGCCGGTGCCGATGGGGCCGATCGATGTGTTCACCTGGGAGGCGTTCACCTCGGTGTGGAACAACGACACCAAGGCGTCGTTCCTGTTCGGACGGGAGGCGCTCCGCCGCCCCCTGCGCCCCGGGAGCGCCGTGGTGGTGTTGTCGAGCGGGGCGGGGATCGGCGGCTCGCCGCTGTCGGGCGGGTACGCCGGTGCGAAGCGGATGCAGTGGTTCCTGGTGAACTACCTGCGCGGGCAATCCGACGCGCGGGACCTCGGGATCCGGTTCCACGCGCTGCTGCCGCGTCAGCTGATCGTGGGGACCGAGATCGGCGAGACGGCGGCGACCACTTATGGCGGCCCCGCCGGCCGGGACGCCTACCTGGCCAGGTGGCCGCGCCCGCTGACCGCGGAGGACGTTGCCGACGCGCTGATCGCCTCGCTCGACCCGTCTCGGGTCGGGCAGGCTGCGTTCGCGGTGGACGGCGGGGGGGCGCTCGCGCCGTTGTGACGTCGAACCCGCGGGGCGCGGTGGGATCGATCGTCGAGCTGCCAGCGGATAGCTCACCTCGTACCGAGAGGAGGGGTGGTGGAAGACGAGATCCGCGACGCCGAGGAGCGGCTGCGCGCCGCGATGTCGTCGAGCGACGTGGCCGCGCTCGATGTGCTGATCGACGAACGGCTGATGTTCGTCGTCCCGAACGGCGCGGTCCTCGGCAAGGCCGACGATCTCGCGGCCCACCGCTCGGGTGTGATGCGGTTCACCCGCCTCGAGCTCGTCGAGGTGCAGATCGAGGCCCATGGATCGACCGCGATCGCGGTGGTGCGCGCCGACATGGCAGGGACGGCGTTCGGGCAGCCGTTCTCCGGCGTGCACCGCTACGTCCGAACGTGGGTGCGCAGCGAGCGCGGGTGGCGTGTGGTGGGAGGCAGCGTGTCGCTGGTGACCTGAAGGGTAGCCCGCACCCCCGGTGGCGCCGCCGGCGCCGGCGTCGGTCCGAGCTACGGGCTCACCCGAGCGACGAGCGGCAGGCGGACCTCGAACTGCGAGCCCCGACCGAGCTCGGACTGCGCGGTGACCGAGCCCTCGAGCAACGTGCAGTACTGGTGGCAGATCGCGAGTCCCAGCCCCGACCCGGCCGGCCGGCCCTGGATCGCTGCCTCTTCTCGGTGGAACGGCTCGAACAGCCGGGCGAGCAGTCGCGGGCCCATCCCGATGCCGGTGTCCGCGACCCTGAGTGAAACCTCGTCCCGCTCAGCGTCGAGCGAGACGGTGATCACCCCGCGGTCGGTGAACTTGCACGCGTTCCCCAGCAGGTTGACCAGGATCTGGCGAACCTTGGTGTCGTCGCTCCGAATCGGCAGCGTGGCGGGACACCGCAGGACCAGCGTGTTGCTCCGGCTCCGCGCCAGTGAGTCGAGCGTGGCGCACACCGACCGCACGAGCGCCGCCAGGTCGAACGAGGTGATCCGGACCTCCATCCGCCCGGCCTCGATCTTCGAGAGGTCGAGGATGTCGCTGATCAACGAGAGGAGGTGTATTCCGGCGGCGCGGATCCGCTGCAGGTCGCGGGCCGCCTCGGCGTCGCCGTGCTCGCCCTCGTCCATGTTCGCCACGAGCAGCTCGCTGTAGCCGATGATCGCGTTGAGCGGCGTCCGCAGCTCGTGGCTCATGTTGGCCAGGAACACGCTCTTCGCCCGGCTCGACGCTTCGGCGGTCTCGCGGGCGGTCCGGGCGTCGTCCAGCGCCAACTGCAGCCAGCGCGTGGCCTCCGCCACCTCGATCTGGAGCTTGTTCCGCTCGGTGGTCAGGGCCGCCCGCAGGCGGACCGCGGCGATGGCCTGGCTCAGCGTCTCGAGCAGGTACCCGAGGTGTTCCCGGTCGGTGTCCCACGGCGGCAGGTAGTACCCAGCGGTGCGGCGGGTCCGG
Source organism: Myxococcota bacterium (assembly GCA_040080105.1). Taxonomy (GTDB): domain Bacteria; phylum Myxococcota_A; class UBA796; order UBA796; genus JACKER01. Next base: position 6,686 of record JBEBJC010000014.1, on the reverse strand, counting down.
CCGACCAACACGATCGCACGGACCGGCTCGGCGCCACCACCCACCACCCCGCCGAGGAGCCAGCTCGGTCGTCCTTCCTGGCCCTCCGGTAGCTCCATCACCCCACACCCGGTCCCCCAGCGGTCCTGGTACAGGGAGGCCAGCTCGGGCAGCCCAGCGTCGTCGGCGAGGCCGTGGGTCACCGGCGGACCGTCGGTCGGGACGACCGCGGCGAACTCGTACGGCGAGGAGTCCACCAGGTGGCGCACCAGCACCCCCCACGCCTCCTGCACCGTCGTCGCCTGGGTGGTGGCGGCGATGAGCCGCTGGACCCGCTCCATCCACGCTCGATGGGTGTGGAGCTCCTGCCGCACCGCCATCAGCTCGCGCTCCCGGATCAACAGCAGGCGGACCTTGGCCAGCAGCAGGGCCTGATCCGCCACCCCTACACCTCCACCAGCGCCACGAGGGGAAAGGTGTAGTTGTGGAAGTAGGTGTGCGCCCCGATCGGCGCGAGCTCGCCCCAGGCGTAGAACCCGAGCCAGGGCAGGTCCGCCCCCAGCACCTCCTGGATCGCCCGCACCTCCTCCGCCGCGCCGCGATCACCGAGGAACGGCCGGGGGCGCGCGCCGCACTCGAACGACAACACCAGCAGCGGGCGGGTGTCCACCAGGCGCTCCCGCACGCGGTGGGCCATGTCGAGCGCGCGGTCGTGGACCGCCTGCTGGGTCCGGTGGCACAGCTGGACGGTGGTGCCGGTCGGGATCGGCGCTTGCAGGACGATCTCCTGGGTGTCGGGTCGGAACCCGAACACCGCTCGGGTGATGGGCCCCTCGTAGTTGGCGGCCTCGCCGGCGGGGAGCTGGACGCCGAGCGACCAGGCAGCGGTGTCGTCGACGTTGTTCTCGCGTCCACCGCCGAGGTGCTCTGCCCAGACCTGGAGGGCCGGCTGGCCGTCGATCTTGCGCAACACGTTGCCTTCGGCCTCGGTGATGGTCAGGTCGAGCCCCAGCGGCTCGGCGCCGTGCGATAGCTCGCACACCATCCGGACCCCGTCGATCACCAGCCCCAGAGCAGAGTCCCGGAGCACCTCGTCCCCGAAGAACTGGTAGGTCCGATGGATGGGACCCCAGTGTTGGCCGGCACCTCCGCCCACGACCACCGGCAGGCCGCCCTCCGCGAGCCCCGCCAACAGCAGGTCGATGTTGCCGCCGGTCAGTGGATCGTACCAGATCAGCGGGGGGCACCCACCCGAAGCCAGGGGACCGAGCGCAGCCGCGAGCGCCCGACCGGCCGCGGCGGGGTCAGCGGCCAGTCCCTCCACCCTCGCGACCCGCACCCGGATGCCCGGACCCGCCAGGACCGCGACCCCGACGACGCGGTCCACCTCCTCCACCGCCCCGTTCCGCGAGATGCCCTGGGTGGAGCAGCCGACGATCGCCGCGTCCGGGCCCACCGCCGCGCGCACCCCCGCCAGGAGCCTCGCGTGGTCGTACACCACGGTGGCGTACACGATGGCGACGACCGGCTCGCCGCCGGCCCTGCTCACCGCCTCGCTCGCCGCGGCCTGTCCGGCGCCGAACGCGTCGTCGGCTCGACTGTGGCCGACTGCGGCGGTTCCCATCTGGCGCCTCCCGGCACCCCATCGGCGGCGCCCCTGCTCCGCTTGATGACCTGAAACCGGAGGAGGACCCGTTCATCCGACGGGCAACGCCTCAGCGCGGGGCGGAGCGCGCGGTCGAGGAGGTGGTCCGGATCCGAACCCTCGCGACCGGTTCTGGCGTAGGAAAGTTCACATCCGATGGTATCGGTCAGCACCTCCATCGACCATGATCATCGACGGAGGAGACATGATCTGGTTGATCGCGGGGCAAGTGGCATCTGCCTGTGGCGGCACGGTGTGTGACGGCGGGACGAGCAGCACGCCAACGTCCCCTGGGACGACCTCGACCGGAGGCGGGCCGATCGTGCAGTCGGGTGAGACCGTGGTGTTCGTGCAACAGGACGACGACTGGAACGCGCTGGTCCAGATCGAGACCCAGGGACCGTCCAGCGCTTTCGGCTGGGTGATCCCGGTGCCGAACCGGGTGGACGCGAACGACGTGACGATCGCCCCCGAGGGGTTGATCGACGAGCTCGAACAGGCCACCGCGCCGCAGTTCCAGACGGACGCGGGCCTCAGCTCCAGCGAGTCGTCCGGTACCTCGTGCGCGAGCTGCGGCGGCGTCCCGTCGGTGGGCGAGCTGGTGCAGCAGGGCGCGAACCAGCTCCTGGAAGCGGTCGAGCTCAACGGGGTCGCGGTGGTGGGGCCGTACGAGGTGGCGTCGGTCGGACCCGAGCAGATGGACGAGCTGGAAGCCTGGTTCCAGGCGGGTGGGTACTTCCTGCCGGACTCGACCTGGCCGATCATCGACGACTACGTGGCGAAGGACTACTCGTTCGTCATCCTGCGGTTGCTGCCGCTCCAGGGTCAGGGTCAGGGAACCGTGGACACGGTGGTCATCCCGTGCGGGCAGGCGGCCCCGGCCATCCCCCTGCGGTTGACCTCGATCGCTGCTGTATCGGACATGTCGATCACCACGTACGTCGTGTCGAACATGCGCTACGCGCCTGGCAACTGGGACGAGGTGGCGTTCGACCCGAGCGCGGTCGATCCGTCGGACCCGTCGACCGACTACTCGGCCCAACTCCAGACCGCGATCGACGACTCCGGCGGCAAGGCGTTCCGCACCGAGTTCGCCGGCCGGGTGGACTCCCTCGGGCTGTCGCGGGACACGCTCGACGCGCTCGGCCCCTCTCCGTACATCACCCGGTTCCGCAGCTGGGCTTCGCCCGAGGACATGTCGACCGACCCGGAGTTCGTGACGTCGGACGTGCTGGACGACGTGTCGAACGTGATCGATCTCCGCACGAACGCGTCCCGCTCGGCGGTGGGGCTGTTCGCGCCGCTGTTGTTGGGGTTGGTGGGGGTCGCCCGGCGGCGCCGGGGCTGATCGAGACACCGCCGGCCAGCCAAGTCCCCGGGTGGACCGGGGCGTCCACGCGACAATGGGCTAGGTGATCCAAATTGTGCGGGGTTTGCCACCGGCGGTGGCGGCGCGGCTGCGGCGACCCCAGGTCACCCCTGCGACGATCCACAGGGGCGCCAGGGCGATGATGCCTCCCGACGTGGCGCAGCCACAGCTGGGCGGCTTGGAGGGAGGCGGGCCACCGCCGGTATCGGGTCGGGGGATCTCGGAGCCACACTCGTCCGGGACACCGTCTTCGTCGAGGTCGGCCTCCATGGCGTCGCACAAGCCGTCGCCGTCGCAGTCGGGGAGCAGCGGGAGCTGGTTCGGGAACCACCCCATCTGGCTGTCGGGGTAGGGGCCGCTGCCGACCGCGAGGTCAGGGTCGCTGTCACCGTCGAGGTCCGCCACTGCGAGCCCGAGGTAGTTGCCCGTGGGACCGACGGGCACGCCGACGTTGAAGGTGCCGCCACCGTTCTCCCACCAGAGGACCGAGTTGCCCTGGTCGTTCGTGGATCCAGTGACCAAGTCGAGATCACCGTCCCCGTCGAGGTCCGCCGCGGCGACCCTCCGTATGGAGCCGATGTCGGGGGCGAGCACGCTCTCCTCACCGAACCCGCCGGCCCCGTCGTTGAGGTACCACACCAGCTGGATGGCCCCGATGCCGGCCGCGATGTCTGCGTCGCCGTCGCCGTCGAGGTCTGCTGCGATCGCCGAGGCGGCGTTGGTCGCGGTGCTCACGACTTCCACCACCTCACCGGCTCCGAAGCTTCCCGAGCCGAGGTTCGGGTACCACACCAGGACCTGTTGGGCGACGTGGGCAGCGAGGACGTCGGGGTCATCGTCTCCGTCCAGGTCAGCGACGAACGCCGACGTCGCACCGCCCGCCTCGGGTGGGGAGATCGGTCGGGACGGCCCATAGGTCCCGTCGCCGAAGCTCTCGAACCACGCGACCCCTTTCCCGGGGTCGTCGTTGTGGTTGTCCGACGCCACGAGCAGGTCGGCGTCGCCGTCACCGTCGAGATCACCCGCGACCAGTCGATCGTCGGTGAAGTCCGAGCCAGCCTCTTGCACCGGTTGCCCACCGCCGAAGCTGGTCCCCTGGTTCTCGAACCAGGAGATCGCGCTGGTCCCGAACTCGGCGGCGACGACGTCCAGGTCGCCGTCGCCGTCCACGTCGGTGGAGAGCACCGCTTGGGCGCGGTTCTCGTCCAATAGGACCGCGCTGAATCCGCCCTGTCCGTCGTTCACGAACCACCGGAGCCCGTCGTAGCCCGCAGCGAGGAGGTCGGCGTCCCCGTCCGCGTCCACGTCGCCTGCTTCCACGTCGAGCGTGATGGAGTCGGCGTCCAACATGACGTGTGGGAGGAACAGAGCTCCCTGGGACGGGTCGAACGCCAGCGCGCAGTCGTCGCACCCATCCGGCACCGCGTCGGCGTCGGCGTCGAGCCGGTCGTCCCCCCCGCCACACCGGTCGACGTCGTCACACACAGTGTCTCCGTCGCTGTCGTCGGTCGCCGCGGTGGGGCAAGCGTCACACGCGTCGAACACCCCGTCTCCGTCTCGATCGAGTGAATCGGCCCCCAGCGGGCACTGGTCGAGGTCGTCACACACCCCGTCGAGATCGGCGTCGCCGGTCGCATCCTCGCCGGTGCACGGGTCGAGGTCGGCGCAGGTTCCGTCTTCGTCTGCATCTCCCGCGGCGTCCAGACCGAGGCATTGGTCTTCGCTGTCGCACGCGCCGTCGCCGTCGGTGTCGTTCGGAGCGTCGAGAGGGCAGGCGTCACACCCGTCGGCGACTCCGTCCGAGTCGGCGTCTCCGGAGTCCGGGTAGCCCGGGCATCGGTCACAGGCGTCAGGAATTCCGTCCAGGTCCGCGTCGACCCACGGCGCGCACACGTCACAGCCGTTCGGAGTGCCGTCCAGGTCGGAGTCGAGCGTGTCGTCCTGTCCCGCGCAGCGGTCGCTCTCGTCGCAGGTCCCGTCGCCGTCGGTGTCGAGCGGGACGGGCATCCCGTTCGTGAGCCACAGGACGACCCCATCTTCGAAGTAGCCGTCGTCTCCGGCGTAGACGATGTCTTGGTCACCGTCCCCATCCAGATCGGCCACTGCCAGATCGGTGGACATCCGCCCGATGCCCACCAAGTACGTGGCCTTGCCGAACGAGCCGCCCCCGAGGTTCGGGCGCCAGTACAGATCATCGATGCACAGGTACCAATAGCAGGAGGAGTGGGGCTCGAGCACGTCCAAGTCCCCGTCTCCGTCGAGGTCCGCGGGCAGGAACGACGCGCCGGGCTCGGTCGGATCGATGGCCACCAGCGGGCCGAAGTCGTTCCCGAAGTTCTCGTGCCAACCGGCCTGCCCGTCGAGCAAGTCAGGGTCGCCGTCGCCGTCGACGTCGAACGCCTCCGGGGCCTCCTCGTTCCCGACCTGGACCGGCAGAGCCGGACCAAACAAGCCCCCGCCGAGGTTCTCGTAGGTGGCGAGGGTCTTGTCGCCGAACGAGCCGACCGCGAGGTCCAAGTCTCCATCCCCATCGAAGTCAGCCGGCGCGACCGAAGCCGGCTCGTCCTGCGCGGTCGAGAGGACCCGCTCTCCGCCGAAAGTCCCTCCCCCGAGGTTCTCGAACCACACCACCGCGTCCACCGTGGAGACGTAGCTCGCCACTACGTCGTGGTCGCCGTCGCCGTCGAGATCTACCGCGTCCAACGTGGTGTAGTAGAGGTAGTCGCCGCTCACATGGAGTTGGTGCGCCTCGAACGTTCCGTCGCCCCGGTTCGCCTGCCAGGCCAACCCGATCTCGGTCGCGGACAGGAGGTCGGTGTCTCCATCGGCGTCGAGGTCCTCGGCGATGAGCTCAGGGCCGGACAAGGAGTCGGTGGACACCACCACCTGCTCTTGGCCGAAGGTGCCGCCGCCGAGGTTCGGCCACCACCGCACCGCGTCGAAGCCGGCGAGCGCCACGTCCAGGTCAACGTCGCCGTCGAGATCGGCCACCGCCAGGGCGCCAATCGCACTGTACGGCGACGAATAGAGGACGGACTCGCTGCCGAACGGGCCTTGGGTAGGATCGTACACGTCGGGACAGTCGTCGTCTGCGTCGCAGGTGCCGTCGCCATCTCGATCGGCGCCGTCTTCGCACGCCGCAGTCGCGACGGCGGGCGCGAACCACGCGAGGGACAAGAGGAGCAAGGAAAGGCGCACCTGGCGTCGACCCCAACCGTGTTCGTCCTGCACTCGCCTCTCACATCGGAACCTCATGTCGCCTCCGAAGGCGCGTACCAGCAGGAACCGGGCCAGCCCCCGCAATGGATGTATCCACGAGATTTCGTGGCGAGCCTCCGGAAGGCGGAGGTCCGGTCTCCCCCTGTCCCTGGCTCGACTGCGCCGCGCGCCCCGACCGCGACCACCGGCGCGCCAGCCGCGGCGAACCGGCCTCGGACCGATCCCTCGTCGGTCGCGTCGACCCGCGACAACGCCACCCTCTCCCCGAGCCGCTCCTGCGCCCGCGTTGCCTGCGCCTCGACCACGTAGGTCCCGTGGACCTCGTGCCCGTCGGACAGCAACCGCTCGCACACCGCGGTCCCCAACGCCTCTGTCGCCCCGGTCACCAACACGCATCGTACACTCCGCGCTACCCCGCGCGGCCCGTAGACGCCGAGCGTGTCGCCACTCTTGGGGACTCGGGCGGGCCAGGGG
>JBEBJC010000495.1:0-6175 GCA_040080105.1 Myxococcota bacterium | reverse complement strand
ACATCGACGCGGAACGCGGCCACCGCCCAGGTCCTGATCCCCACCTCATCGCTTGACAGAACTGTAGTGACGTCCCCAACCCTCTCCCCAGAGGGGAGAAGGGGCCGGTTAGAGCCGGTGCGGAGCACATTTTCTCCCTCTCCCCCGCATCGGGACCAACCCTTCAGCCGCAGCGGGTCGCTGGCCCTGCACCGGAGCCGTTCACCAGCTCCAGCGCAACCCGTCTGCCGACCCGGTGAGGGCGGCCACACCGTCGTCCACCAGGGGGCCGCCGTCCTGCTGCACCTGGCGCTGGAACGTGCCGGCCCAATCCAGCGACACCCGGTCCCCGTCTCGATCGAGCTCGGCGACGGTCAGCACTCCGTCCGTGACCGCGGTGGCGCCCCCTGCGGTGTAGGTCCAGGTGGTGGTGCTGTCCACCTCGTCGATGGTGAACACGATCAACGACCCTTCCGCCTGGGTCCCCTCCCAACCGCCCAACGGGTAGTCCGCGGCCGCGATCGGGGAAGCGCGGGTGTAGAACGACAGGGCCACCGCGTCGCCCTCCACCGGTCCGAGCGCCTGGAACCAGTACACCTCACTGGTGCCGGTCGCGTCGAGCCCACCGCCGCTGGCGGAGAGGGTGTGGGTCTCGCCGTCCACGTCGATCGAGATCTCGCCGGTGCTCGCCACGGGCGGGAGAGGGGTCGTGAGTTCGGCGGGAGCCGCTCCAGAGCAGCCTGCGACCACGGTGATCAACGCTCTCATCGCGTCCTCCGGACCCACCGTAACCGCTCGTGCGGGTCACCCGCCGCGGACGAACCGGTCGGTCTGCTCGTCGGCGGGGTGGTACTGCTCGATCCGCAGCTCCGACAGGGTGACGTCGACGGCTGTCCCGAGCGTGGTGAGGGTCGTGAACAGCGACAGCGACCGGCCTGCGAGGGTGACCCGCACCGGGAGCACCAGGTCGAGCGGACGGTCCCACGCGTCGGTCGGTGGCAGCTGCGCGGCGAGCGTGTCGTGCAGGGACATCAGCGCCTCGTCGCCATCGGCAGACGCCTCGCGCCGCACTCGCTCGAGCAGCGAGCGCGCGACCTCCTCCCAGTTCGTCACGAACGGACGGAACTGCTCGAACGTCGCCTGCAGCAGGTTCAGCGGGGCCCGGCCGACGATCGGCGCGACCAACCGGTCCCACCCGCCGTTCGCCAGCACCAGGTTCCACCGTCGATCGACGACCACCGCCGGGTACGGCTCGGCGTTGCGCAGCATCAGCTCGAGCGCGCGCCGGACCTGGGTCATCTCGGGCGCGGTCAGATCGGTGTGCCGGTACACCGGGGCGAACCCGGCCGCCCCCAGCAGCAGGTTGCGCTCCCGTAGCGGGATCTCGAGCGCGCTCGCGAGCACCAGGACCATCTGGCGGCTCGGGCTCGCCCTCCCGCGCTCGATGCACGACAGGTGACGTGCGCTCACCTGCGCCTGATCGGCGAGGTCGGCCTGCGACATCCGCCGCCGGACCCGCCACTGCCGAACCCACACCCCGACGCTCATGCCGCCTCGGCGCCCGCGATCGCCGTCACCCACCGGGCGACCTCGAGCGGACGGTCGATCGGAACGTAGCACCGGGCGTCGACGCGGTGCAGCGTGGCGCCCACGTGGCTCGCGAGGCGCTCGGCCAGGTCGAGATCGAAGTGTGGATCGCGCACCCCCCACACCAGGTGGATGGGCACGGCGCTGTGCCGCAACCGATCGGCCGCGTCGAGGGTGACGGAAGGCGAGGCCTCGGCGAGGAACCCGGCGACGTCCCGGCGGATCGCGGGATCCAGCGACGGCGCGAGCCAGCGTCGGAGCTGGGCCGGGTCGAGCGGCTCGGTGGTGAGTCCCCCGAACGCCCACGGGGATCGCGCGAGCGCAGGGAACCGGTTCAGCGCGCGTGCGAGCGCGGTGAGCAGCCACGGGCGCCGGGCGAGCCAGTTGAGGTATCGGAACGCGGGGGGCGGGAACCGCTCGAGCGCGTCGCAGTTGGTGAGCACCAGCCGTGACACGCACTCGGGGTGGTACGCCGCCAACACTTGGGCGATCGCTCCGCCGCTGTCGTGACCGACCACCGTGACCGGTCCCCGGCCGAGCGCGGTGATCAGCGCGGCGAGTCGGCGCGCCTGCCCGCGAGGAGTCCGATCGGCGAGCTCGGGCAGCGGCGCCCGATGGCTCCCGAGGGGCATCCGCGGCACGATCCGGGTGGCCCCTGGGAGGGCGTCGACCACCCCGTCCCAGAACGAGTGGTCGACGAACGCGCCGTGCACGAACAGCACCCCCGGGCCCTGCCCGCGGATCTGCACGTCGAGCGCGCCGTCACCCACTTCGATCCGCGCCAGGTCTGCGTCGGTCACCGGGGAATGTCCAACGATCGTAGCCATCACGACCTCCAGCCAGGTCGTCACCCGGTGCGCGCGGCATCCCCATGACCTCGGAGGTCATGAGGCGCCCGTGCCCGCGCCAGCCGCTGGCGGGATAGGTCCGGCCATGCGTTACGAGGGAAAGCTGTACCGGCCGCCGTCCGAGGCCGACGCGGTCCTGCTGCAGGCGACGATCGGCTGCTCGTGGAACGCCTGCGTGTACTGCGACATGTACCGGGAGAAGCGGTATCGGGTGCGGGACCTCGCGGCGACGCTCGACGACGTGGCGCACGCGGCGCGGGTCGCAGGCGACCGGGTGGAGAAGGTGTTCGTGTGCGACGGGGACGCCCTCGGGATGCCGATGGACCACTGGTCGCCGATCCTGGCCGCGGTCCGCGCGGGGTTCCCGTGGCTGAAGCGGATCTCGTGCTACGCGATGGCCCGCAACGTCGCCGCGAAGACCGACGCCGAGCTCGCAGCGCTCGTGAGCGCAGGGCTCACGCGGATCTACATCGGTCCGGAGTCCGGCGACCCGGTGACACTGAAGCACATCGCGAAGGGGGACGGGTTCGACGCCCACGTCGACGCCGCCCGACGGGTGAAGGCCGCTGGCATGGAGGTCAGCGCGATCTTCCTGCTCGGCGCCGGCGGGGTCGAGCGGTCGGCCGAGCACGCCGAGGGGTCGGCGGCGCTGGCGACGGCGATGGATCCGGAGTTCCTCTCCGCGCTCACCCTGACCGTGGTGCCGGGGACCCCGCTCGAGCGGCTCGCCGCCACCGGGCGGTTCGAGCTGCCGTCGTTGGCCGGGCTGTTGGGCGAGCTGCGGACCTTCGTGGCGCTCACCCGGCCGACCGGGGCGCTGTTCCGGACCAACCACGCGAGCAACCACCTGCCGCTGGCGGGCCGGCTGCCGGACGACGGGCCGCGCATCGTCGCGCGGATCGACGCAGCGCTGCAGGGCCGGGTGCCGCTCCGACCGGAGTGGCGGAGGGGCCTGTGACCGCGGGACAACCAGGCGGCATGAGCCGCGATGAGCAGGTTTGGGAGCTGGAGGTTCAGGATCGTTGTGAGGAGGCGCTGCTCCTCTGCGAACGCCTGGAGGTCGTTCGGGGGAGGCTGCTGTGTAGGCTCGGGCGTCTGTCCGAGGCAGAGGAGGGGTTGAAGGAGCTGCTCGACACCGGCCCGGCGGCGCAGGTCGACTGTCTGGCCCGCCTGCAGCTGGGACGGTGCCTGTGGGCGCAGGGTGAGATGGACCGGGCGATGGAGGTCTGCCAGGAGGCGTTGGAGCGCCACGGACAGGACCCCGACCTGGTCATCCCGACCAACCGGCTGCGGCACGCCCTGGCGGTGTGGATGGACAGGCTCGGCCGCGAGGGGCAGCCTCTGCTCCTGGCCATCCTCGAGACCGAGGGCCGCGAGGTAGCCGAGCCCCTCGAGCTGCGCCATCAGGTCGCGCGAGCCTGGTGCGTACTCGGGGAGATGCAGAGGTACCCCGACCGGTACGCCCGGTCGATCGAGCTGTGCGACGCGCTCCTCGAGGCCCACCAAGGAGAGACCTCGTCCCGGGCGGTGGTGCGGGTGTGCGCGACGCTGCTCATCCGCGCCAAGGCGGCATCGGAGCTGGGGCTCGACCCGGCCCCCAGCGCTCGGCAGCTCGTCGAGCGGGGCGAGCTCGTCCGCCACGTGCCGACGCGCCGCCAGGTGCTCGCCGCGCGGAGCCTGCTCGCGGGCGAACTGCCTCCGGCCGAGCGCGCCGCCGGTCTGGCGCAGATCCTCGCGCAGGAGAGCCCGTTCGAGCTGCGGGACACGGTGGTGCTGTTGCGGCACCAGCACGCGGACGCGCTCACCGCGATGGGCGCCAAAGACGCCGCGCTCGCGGCCTATGCCGAGCTCGTCGCCTGGGTTCGCGAGGATCGGTCCCCGGACGTGCGCGAGAACGTGGCCGACGCGCGCCTGAGCTACGCGATGGCCCTCCTCCTGCGTGGCCAGCCCGACCTGGCGCGCGAGGTGATGGCGGCGCTGGCCAGCGAGGACGGCTCGCCGCTCGTGGAGCTGCGCAGGGCGGCGCTCGAGGCCAGGTACTACCTGGCGCTGGAAGCCCCGGCCGAGCGCCAGCTGCCGATGCTCCAGCTGATCCTCGACCGGCACGGCGCCGACCCGACCCCCGGTCTGCGGGAGGTGCTGGGACAGGTACAGCTGCAGCGGGAGATCCGCCTGCCCAACCCCGAGGGGGCAGGTGGGTACAGCGTGCTCGCCGAGCGCTACGCCTCGGAGACGCTGCCGGCGCTGCGCTTGGTGGGTGCGACCGCGCGGCACCTGGCGAGGCTCTCGTGGATCGCCGAGGGAGACCAGGACGAGGCCCGCGCGATGGCCACCGCGCTGGTCCGCGACTACGCCAGCGACGACGACGAGGAGGTCCGTGGGTTCGTGGACGAGGCGTCGCGGTGGCTTCGCCAGGCCGAGACAGAGGCCCCCGAGCGCTCGTGGACCGGAGCCTGGGTGCTGGGGGGCATCGTCGTCGCGCTGGCCTGTGCGGCGGCGTACGTCTACTCGAGGGGCTCGTGAGGGAGAGGGAGGTCAGTCGGGCAGCTGGAACACGACCAGGCGCTCCGACGCGCGGGTGACCGCGGTGTACACCAGGCGGCGCACCCCGTCGGGGTCGGTGCGGGCCTGCCGGAGCAGGGCGGGGCCGTACACGAACGCGACCTCGGGCCACTGCGAGCCCTGGGCGCTGTGTACGGTGAGGCAGTGGCCGTGCCACAGGTGCAGGAACCGGTACCGGTCCCACTTCCGCGGCCCGACGCGCTTGCGGGTGGCCCACACCCCGCGCCCGCGGTCGTTGAGGTGCCGGGTGAACACCCGCACCTCGCGCGCGTGCCCCGAGACCCGCAGCACGAACACAGGCTCGTCGAACATCTCGGTGGGGTGGACGCTGTCGACCGTCAGGAGCTCCCCGTTCATCACCCCGACCGGACCGCTGTTCGCGCGCACCAGCACCCGGTCTCCGGCTTCGAGCGGCTCGGTCCGCCCGAGCCGCTCGCGCACGCCGGCGTTGATCCGCTCGCGCAGGTCGTGGGTCCAGGTGACGGTGATGGCGTCGCGTCCCGCGGCGTCCGCTGCCCACGCCACCGCGGCCTCCAACGGCTCGGCCCGGAGTCGGAGCCGGTCGTCCCCGTTCGGCCAGTCCCGCCGCCACGCGGCGCCTCGCCCCTCGCGCACCGCGGTCGCGTACGCGAGGATCGGGTTCTCGGCGGCGTGGCGGTGGACGGTGCCGAGCTCGGCGGTGGGCTCGCCGAGGTTCGGGCCCCACCGGTCCTCCACCGGCTCGAGCTGCTCGCGGTCGCCGACCCACAACACCGCGCTGCCGGGCGCGCGGTGCGCCATCACGTCGCCGTACAGCTGCGTCCCGACCATCGACGCCTCGTCGACGACCAGCACCGCGCCCGCGCCCGTGGCCGCCTTGGGCTCGGAGAACAACAGCTCGTCGTCGCGCTCGCCGGCGTCGACCCCGCGGTAGATCCGACGGTGCAGCGTGGTGGCCTCACGCCCGGTGGCCTCGGCCAACCGCGCGGCGGCCTTGCCGGTCGGGGCGGCCAACACGACCTCGCGGCCGCTCGCCTCGAGGTGGTCCAGCAGCACCCGGAGCAGCGTGGTCTTGCCGCTCCCCGCCGGGCCGACCAACACCGCCTCGGGCGACTCGGCGAGGCGGGCCTCCACCCGGGCGATGGCGTCGAGCTGCTCGTCGGTGAGCGGTGGGGAGGTGGACATCGGGCTCGGCTAACCGCCGGTGGGGGGAGGTGCGG
>JBEBJC010000494.1:0-6188 GCA_040080105.1 Myxococcota bacterium | reverse complement strand
GAGGCGAGCGCGGCACCTCCTCCGCCGGCGCCACCCCCGCCCGCGCCGGTGAACGGAGTGGCGCTGTTCTTCCGCGCGTTGTGGTCGATGGTCACCGGGTGGTTCTCGCGCGGATCGTAGGCGCCACGTTAGTCTCGTGACGGAGGGTCCGTGCGCCTGTCCAAGCTCGAGCTCGAGAACTGGCGCGGGTTCACCTCCCTGTCGCTCGAGCTCGAGTCCGATCTGACGCTGCTGGTGGGTGACAACGGAGCCGGCAAGTCGGCGATCCTCGAGGCGATCGCGGTCGCTCTTGGTCGCGTCACCGGGGGTACAGCGGCGCACCCGCCTGGGCACGTGTTGCGGATCGGCGCGGCGCAGGGATCGGTCTCGCTCGAGGTGACCGTGCCGGGCGTCGGGTCGCGCACTACGACGGTCAGCGGACCGCCGTGGGCGGCGGCGAAGTTGGGGGAGCCGTGGGGCACGCGCTCGGTCGCCGTGCTGTACCCCGCCGATCGCAGCGCGTACGACCTCACGCCGCCCCCCGGGAGGGGCTATCGCGTCGTCAACGACCTGCTGCGCGCCGATCACCCCGAGGCGAGGTTCGGGTACGACGAGCTGTTCGGGTGGTTCCGGGATCGGGAGGATCTGGAGAACGAGCGGATCCGCGACGATTCTTCGTTCCGGGATCCGGCGTTGGAGGCGGTTCGTCGTGCGATCGCCGGCGTGTGGCCCGGCATCGCGAACCCTCGGCTGCGGCGGGAGTCGACCAGCGGGGCCACGTCGACCCCGCCGCGCCTGTCGGTCGAGAAGGAAGGAACCAGGCTGTTCCTCGACGCGTTGTCCGACGGAGAGCGAGGTCTGGTCGTGCTCGGTGCCGATCTTGCCAGGCGGCTCGCCGAGTCGGAGGTCGCCGAGCCGTTGCAGGCGGAAGGGATCGCGATGGTCGACGAGATCGATCTCCACCTCCACCCCCGCCTCCAACGAGAGGTGATCGGTCGGTTGCGCCGGACGTTCCCGAACGTCCAGTGGGTCCTCACGACTCACTCTCCGCTGGTGGCGATGCATGTGGAGCGGCGCTGCGTTCGCCTGCTCGAGTCCTTCGAGCTTCAGCCCGTGCCGAAGACCTTCGGCCGCGACGCGAACTCCCTGTTGATCGAGTTGTTCGGCACTCGGTTCGAACCGGATGCCACCCGCGAGCGGGTTGGGCGCATCCTGTCCTGGATTGACGACGGTGAGTACACCAAGGCGACGCGCGGGCTGGACGCTCTCGCGGCGGAGCTCGGCGAGGACGACGTGACCGTGCTGCGGAACCGCACGATCTTGGCTCTGGCCAACCCGGGCTCGATCGAGTCGTGAGGCACGTCGCTCGAGGCCAGGAGCCCGCCGTGCTCCGACAGTACCGGACCTCAACGGGAGCGCCCAGCTGGGACGCGTTCCGCGACAAGGTCCTGGTGTTGTCGGTGTTGCTGGACGCGCAGCGTCGCCTGTGCTGCTACTGCACGGGGAGGCTCGACAGTGAGACCTCTCACGTCGAGCACTACCTGCCGCAGCATGGCTTCGAGGCGAAGGCGTTGGAATGGAGCAACCTGCTCGCCGTGTGCTCCGGCGGGCGCGGACGACATTGTGACGCGTCCAAGGCGGATTCGGTGCTCCTGCTTCTCGACCCTTCCGACCATCCCGAGCGTCACCTGGACTTCCGCACCGACGGGACCCTCGAAGGGCGGTCCGCGCAGGCGAATGCCGACATTGCGTGCCTCGGACTGAACGACGAGGCGTTGATTCACCGCCGTCGCGCCGTGATGGATGGCGTGCTCGAGCATTTGAGGAGGAGGAGCCCGACACAGACCTGGACGCGGATTCAGCTCGAGCGGACCTTGGCTGACCTCCGCTCCTCCGATGGCCCCTACGTCCAGTGGGCGATTCGCTTGATCGAACGTAGGTTGGCGAGGGCGTAGTCGGGCCGGAGTCAGTCTGCGGCGGTGACCGTGAGCACCGGGGCGTGTGTGTCCGTGGCGTCGAGGGTGAACGTGTACCTCCCGGCCGCGGGCACCTCGAGCACCAGGTCGAGTGACTGGTCGTCGCGGTGCAGCACCTTCGGCTGCCCGAGCGACATCGTTCCCCCTCCGAGATCGACCACCGCGAAGTCCGCCGACGCGTCGCCGACCTTGAACCGTCGGGTGCCCGGCTCGAGCTCGACCTCCACCTCGAGCACCTCCGGCGCGCCCGGGCGCGGGGTGAGGGCGTCCACCGGCTGCCACCCGTCGAAGTCGCCGCGCACGAACAGCTCCACCTCGAACCCAGCACCGGCCGCCGGCTCGTCGTAGGTTCCCCACACCCGCAGGAACCGCGCCGACAGGCCCGGCAGCGCGATCCGGGTCGCCGGGTCTGCCAGATCGAACACCTCCCCAGTCGCCAGGTCGACCAGCGCGTGCGCCTCCGCCCCGACCGCGCCTTCCGCCACCGCGAGCTGGCGCGGCTCCGGACGGACGTTCAGCAGGTACAGCACCTTCTCGCGCGACCCGACCTTCAGGTCGACGTACACCGCGTCGTCGCTGTACAGGTGCAGCCGGCCGCCGTCGTACAGCGCCGGGTGGTCCGCCCGGATCGACATCGCGCACTGGGTCGACGCGCGCAGCGCGGCCTCGTCTGCCGACGGCACGAACCCGGTCACCCCCTCGACCCGGCCCGAGGTGCGGGCGACGTGGTCGTCGCACAGGCCCAGGTCGGCGCAGCCGTCGGCGACGTGGCCGGCGAAGCCCGGGACCTCGTCGCCGCTCTCCTCGCCGTAGTACAGCGTGATCGGGCCGCTGGTGGCCGCGAGGAAGCTCGTCGCCGCGCGGTGGCGCGCCCAGTACGTGGGATCGGCGGGTCCGGGGAGGCCGCCGCGCTCGATCAGGTCGCCGAACCGGACCAGGTCGTGGTTGCCGAGCATCAGGTTCGGCATCGCGTGGTCGGGGTACGCGGCGCGGGTGCCGGCCGCCCCGGCGAGGTGGGTCGCCGGCTGGACGCCGAACCCCCCTTCACTCACCGCCAACGTCTCGACCAACGCGTACCGGAGCGGGAAGTCGAACGCCGAGTCGAGGGCCGGCTCGCCCGCGTCGGTCTGCAACACCGACCGGGTGATGGTGTCCGGGTCGGTCCACACCTCGGCCACGAGGTAGCTCGGACGCCCGTGCGCCGCGAGGGAGGCCGCGTCGGCCGCCGACCGCAGGTCCGCCCACGCCCACGACGGCACCTGGTACGCCTGGTCGAGCCGCCACCCGTCGATGCCGAGCTCGTCGATCCAGTACGCCACGAGCTCCTGGTAGAACGGCAAGCTGTCGGGGTACGCCACCGGGTTGCCGTCGGTGGGCACGTGGCCCTGGGGCGAGGGGGTCACGCCGCCCTTGTGGTGCCCGAACACGCCGTCGAACAGCACCTTCAGCCCCAGCCCGTGCGCGGTGTCCACCAGCTCGCGCGCCACGTCCGGGTCGCCGAAGTTCGGGTCGATCGAGAAGTAGTCGCGCGCGAAGTACCCGGTCGCGTCGAGCCGACGCTCGCCGAGCGAGGCGTCGGGGTCGGTGTCGCTGTCGAAGAACGGGGTGGTCCACACCGCGTTCGCTCCGAGGTCGGCGATCGACGGCAGCGCCTCGGTGACCCCGCGCAGATCGCCCTGGTGGTGGCTCGTGCCGTAGCCCACGCCGTACCCGCGGGTCGGGTCTCCGTCGACGAACGACTCGACCATCACCTGGTAGATCCGCAGGGCGCACGCCGGATCTCCGCTCGCGCGGTAACACGGGAGGCGCTGCTCGGGGACGCCGCCCACGTCGACCAGCGTGACCACCGGGCCCTCGGGGGCGGACACCGGGGCGAGGTCCGGGCACCGCCCGGGCGCGCCGATCGACGACGAGGTCGTGGTCGAGATCGAGCTGTCCTGCGATTCGGCGTCGCGGGGGGACAGCTCACTGCAGGCGAGGGCGGAGAACCACATCCGGACATCGTAACTCAGGGCCGAGTCACGCCCGTGCAACAGAGGTCACCCCGGGGGCCCGTTCCCGACTTGCGCGCTCAGGTCGAGCATCTCCCCGAGCAGGTTGGTGAACGGGTCCTCGCGGCTCGCCTCGCGCTGCTTCCGCTCGACCTCGGCGACGTCCACGTGGCGCTTCAGCTTGCCCTGGCCGTTCTGCTCCAGGTCCTCCCGGAACTTCGTGCGCCGGTCGGTCATCACGTCGCGCGCGTCGCGGGCGTCGCCGGTCGCGTCGAGCTGGTTCTGCACCTGCACCAGCTCGCGCGCCGACGCGTGGAGCTGCTGCTCCTTGCCGCCGTTGCGGGTCAGGCGCATCGCCACGTCGTGGGTGTCGACCCCCTGCTCCTGCAGCTCCTTCACCACGTTCGCGGTCATCTTGCCGCTGGGGGTGTAGTGACCGGAGGCGTCGGTGATCTGCTGCAGCGTTCCGTCCTCGACCATCAGCTCCCCGGCGCCGGCGGCCGCCTCGCCGCCGAGCAGCGACGAGTGGTTGACCATCCGCAGCTCGTGCTGGGCCTTGAGGGTGTCCGGGTCCTGGTGGTGCAGATCGACCTCCTGGTGCTCGGCCCACGCGTCGGCGGCGGTGAGCTTGCCGCCCTTGTCCATGGTGTAGATGAACTTGCCCTTGCCCGACAGCTCGCGTTTGCCATCGATCATCGTCTGCTGGGTGCCCACGCCGGTCGCCCCGGTCGTGTCCATCGACGCGCCGCCGAGCTGGAGCTTCCCGTTCGACGCCGACACCGCGTGGGCGTCGATCGTGTCCTGGTTCCAGTGTTGGGTCGCGGCATGGCGGAACACCCGCTCGGAGGGCTTCACGCCAGACTTGCTCCACCCCGAGCCGTCGCCGCGAAATGGGGTCGCGTCCTCCTGCTCGGTCTCGAACAAGCTCGCGAGCTGACGCGCCGGGTACTTGCCGGAGGTGTCGGTGGCGTGGCCCTGGTCGTACGTGTCCACCCGGCGGTCGGCCCACCACCCGTCGGGGTGGGCGACCTCGCGGGCCGGGTCTGCGAGCTTCGGCAGCGTGCTGTGCGGCTGCGGCTGTGGCGGTTGCGGCTGTGGCGGTTGCTGGGCGCGGTTCGAAGGGTCGTACGCCAGCAACGCCGCTACGTCCTCGTCGACCTCCTCGTCGTCCGAGTCGGTCCCGCCGCCGGGGCCGACCTCGTCGTCGAAGTACATCGCGCTGTGCGCCTCGACCTCCGGCGCCTCGTCGTCGAAGTACATGGCGTCGCGCGCGTCGGGCTGGGCCGCGTCGTGGGCGGCGTACGGGTCGACGAAGTCGGGCAGGCCGTCCGCCAGGGCCTCGGTGGTGGACAGGTCGGACTCGTAGCCTCCGATCAGGTTCTGCGGCGCGTCGGTGAAGCTGTACCCGAGGTGCTCGGGCTCGTCGGCGGCCCACGCGGGGGGCTGGTCGTCGAGGGTGCCACCGGCGACGGCCAGCGGCTGCTGCGGCACGTGCTCAGCCTCGTGCGCGAGGTTCGCGCCGATCGGCACCCCGTAGCCGAGGGCCGCGAGATCGAGCGTCGGGGTGGCCTGCGCCTCGAGGTCGCGGACCGGACGGAGCTGGGCGCGATCGGCCTCGACCTGCTCCCACGGGTCCGAGTACCCGAGCGCGATGTTCGCCGGCGCCGAGGAGGGCTCGCTCCGATGCCGTCCGAGCAGCTGCTGTCGCAATCGACCTCCGATGTCGATCGGGTAACCAATGGCTCGAAAGCGCTCTTTTCGCAGTGTGTCGCACGACCTGACAGGCGGAGGTCCGATGCGGTACGGTGTCGGTGGGGAGGGCAGGTGCGGCGGGTGCTGCTGGTCGGGGTGCCCGAGCCCCCTGCGCAGGTGTGGTCCGCCGCGCTGCGGGCGCGCGGTTTCGGGGTGGCGGCGGTGCAGACCGCGGCCGAGGCGGCCGACCTGCCGCGGGTGGTCGCGCTCGCCGGGCCCGGGGTCGCGGTCGACGGGGTGTCACTCGCCGTCCCGCTCGAGTCGTCCGCGCAGGAGGTGGTGGCGCGGGTCGAGGCGGCCGGCGTCCCGGACGCGTTCTCGGTGGGGCCGTGGTGGGTCGACGGCGGCGCGGGGCGGATGACCACCGCGGACGGGCGCCAGGAGTCGCTGTCGCCGCTCGAGGCCGGGCTGCTCGCCACCCTGGCGGCGGCCGGTGGCGCGCCGGTCGACCGGGACGAGCTGCTGGTGCGGGTGTGGGGGTACCGCGAGG
>JBEBJC010000493.1:0-6189 GCA_040080105.1 Myxococcota bacterium | reverse complement strand
GAGGGGAGAGGGGGCCGGTTAGACCCGGGTTGAAGCATGTTTTCCCCCTCTCCCCCGCATCGGGGGAGAGGGCCGGGGTGAGGGGGACATCCGCCACCTCATGCGAGGACCTCGACCTCGACCTCGACGGCGTTTCGATCCGCTCCGCCCCTCCGGTGTCGCGCTGTCCCCGCTGCGGGCCGGACACGCTAAGGAGAGCGGATGGGCGAACCCGAGCTGTTCGAACTCGAGCTGGTGGGGGGCGCGGTCGAGCGGCGGTACCGCCAGATGCGCCCCGAGGTCGAGGAGATGCCGTGGGGCACCCTCCTCCCCACCGTGGGCGCGCTGTCTCCGGCCGCGCGTGAGGCGGCGCGCGGGGCGTGGACCCGGGCCGCGTTCCAGGAGCACCGCACCGGCGCGGCGTGCGCGGCCACCCTGCGCTCGTTGATCGAGGCGCGCGCCCCGCTCGACCTGATCGCGGTCGCCTCGCGGTTCCCGCTCGACGAGATGGTCCACGTGGAGCTGTGCTCGCGGGTCGCGGTCGAGTACGGCGGCGGCGCGGCGATCGAGTACCTGCCCGACGAGCTGGTGGCCGACCTCGGGGCGGGAGAGCCCCCGCTGCTGCGCGCCGCGCACCAGGTCGTGGCGTACTTCTGCGTCGGTGAGGCGCTGTCGATCCCGCTGCTACACGGCACGTGGAAGGCGTGTGCCCACCCGCTCACCCGGGCGGTGCTGAAGCGGATCGTCACCGACGAGGCCGACCACGGCACGTTCGGGTGGGCGTTCCTCGACTGGGTCGACCCGCTGCTCGACGACGCCGATCGGGCCGCGCTGGCCCACACCGCCGCCCGCGCGGTGGCGGGGGTGCGGGCGAACTGGGCCGCGATCTCCCGCAGGCCGCGCGGCGAGGAGCCCCACACCGCCGACCTCGGCTGGATGAACAGCGAGGCGTACCTCGAGCTCGCGCGGGTCTCGCTCGAGCGCCACGTGATCGAGCCGCTGCTCGCGCGGCGGATCGCGATCGAGTAACGGAACGGCCCCTCCGGCGTACGGGGGGGCTGCAGGAGGCACGGTGAGTCACTATTACGAGCACGGGCACCTCACCCACTTCGGCGACATCTCGCAGGGGAGCCCCGAGCTCGGCAAGAAGTTCTTCGACTGGTACGGGGCGGTGTTCGCCGACGGCGCGCTCACCGCGCGCGAGAAGTCGTTGATCGCGCTCGCCGTCGCCCACGCGGTGCAGTGCCCGTACTGCATCGACGCATACACGTCCGACGCGATGTCGAAGGGGTGCGACCTCGAGCAGCTCACCGAGGCGGTGCACGTCGCGGCCGCGATCCGCGGCGGGGCGAGCCTGGTGCACGGGATGCAGATGCGCGACCACGCGAAGAAGCAGGGGATGTGACGTGGTGATCGACCTCGGACCGGCGCCGAAGCTCCGCTCGTTGCTCGCCCGGCGCACCCCGCTCGCCGACCCGGCGCACCAGCTGGCGAGGCTCGACGCGGTCGCGCTCGAGGGCGGCGACTTCTCCCGCCGGCTCGCCGAGGCGGGCCACCCCGACGGCCTGCGCGCGCGCGGGGTCGGGGTGTTCCAGATGAACATCGGCAAGTTGTGCAACATGACCTGCCGGCACTGCCACGTGGACGCCGGGCCCGACCGGCACGACGAGAACATGGACCGCGAGACGATCGACCTGTGCCTGGCGGCGCTCGATCGCACCGAGGCGCACACGGTCGACATCACCGGCGGGGCGCCCGAGCTGAACCCGCACTTCCGGTACCTGGTGGACGAGGTGGTGCGCCGGGGCAAGCACGTGATCGACCGGTGCAACCTGTCGGTGTTGCTGCTGCCGCGCACCGAGGGCCTCGCGAGCTGGCTCGCCGAGCGCGGGGTGGAGATCGTCGCGTCGCTGCCCCACACCCGCCGGTCGAACACCGACGCGCAGCGCGGCGACGGCGCGTACGACCGGTCGATCCGCGCGTTGAAGCTGCTGAACGAGGTCGGGTACGGCAAGGGTGATCCGGCGCGGCGGCTGACCCTGATGCACAACCCGGCCGGCGCGTTCCTGCCCGGCAGCCAGTGCTCGATGGAGGCCGACTGGAAGGCGGCGCTCGCGCGGGATCACCAGGTCACGTTCGACCGGCTGATCGCGCTGAACAACATGCCGATCTCGCGGTTCCTCGAGTGGCTCGACGACACCGGGAACCTCGAGCCGTACCTGCACAAGCTGGTGGGGGCGTTCAACCCGGCGGCGATCGACGGGCTGATGTGCCTCGACACGTTGTCGATCGGGTGGGACGGCGCGATCTACGACTGCGACTTCAACCAGCAGCTCGCGCTCCCGGCCGACGTGGCGCGGCCACACGTGCGGGACTACGACCCGGCGCGGTTCGACGGGCGGCCGGTGGTGACCCGGCGGCACTGCCTCGGGTGCACCGCGGGGGCCGGCTCGAGCTGCGGCGGGGCCACCAGCGGCTGACCCGGACGCTCACATCGCGTCGACCGCGGTGATGCCCAGCAGATCGAGGGCCCGGGTCATCACCACGTCGGACGCGCGCAGCAGCGCCAGCCGCGCCCGCCGCAGATCGGGCTCCGCGTCCTTGACGGTGCACGCGTCGTAGAACCGGTTGAACATCCGCGCGCCCTCCGACAGCCACCCGGCGATCACCGACGGGTCCGAGGTCGTCGCCGCCCGCTCCACCGCCGCCGGGAACCGCAGCAGGTGGTTCACGATCGCGCGCTCCTCGGGCGCACCGAACGCGGCCACCGGGCCGACCCCGTCGGCCAGCGTCACGTCCTCGCCGATCCGGCGGAAGATCGACCGGATCCGCGCCACCACGTACAGCAGGTACGCGCCGGTGTCCCCCTCGGGGTTGGTCCACCCGTCGATCGCGAACACCACCCGCTTGGTGGTGCCGACCTTGAGCATGCCGTATTTGACACACGCCACCGCGATCCGGCGCACCGTCTCGGCGTCGCCCCCCTCGACCCGGGGGGTGATCGCGGTGGTGACCTCCTGGCGCAGCAGGTGCAGCGGGATCGCCGTGCCCTTGCGGCTCGACATCTTGCCCTCGGGCAGCACGACGAGCTCGTACGCGACGTGCTCGCAGTCCTTCGCCCGGTCGTAGCCCATCCGCTGCAGGGTCAGGAACAGTTGGCGGAAGTGGAACTTCTGCTCCGACCCGACGACGTACAACGACCGCTCGATGTCGTACTCGTCGAACTTCCGCTTGGCCAGCGCGAGATCCCACGTCAGGTACAGGCTGGTCCCGTCGCTCTTGCGCACCATCGCCGGCACGTCGAGGTCGGGTTGCAGCTCGCACACCGTCGCCCCCTCGGACACGGTGAACACGCCGCGGCGGACGTACTCGTCGACGATCGCCGCCGCCGGGCCCTCGACCTGCGACTCGTAGAACACCACGTCGAAGCCGGTGTCGAGCCACCGGTAGGTCTCGTCGAACTCGTCGAGGCACCACTGACGGGTCTGCTGGTACTGCGACCACACCGCGCCCTCCTGGCGCTCCATCGCGTGCAACACCTCGCGGACCTCGGCGAACGCCCGCGCCTTCCGCTGGGTCGCGGCCTCGTCGTCGCCCTCGGCCCGCGCGACCGCGTCGTTCGCCGCGATGTACGCCGCCCCGAGCCAGGCGGTGCGCCCCTCGTTCGGCGCGACCAGCTCCGGGTGCGTGTTCAGCCACCACAGGCACTTCGCCACGTCGATCCCGAAGTCGCCGAAGTAGTTGGCCGACACGACCGTGTGGCCGCGGGCCCGCTGGATCCGCACCAGGCTGTCGCCGATCGCCACGTTGCGCAGGTGGCCGACGTGGAACGGCTTGTGCGTGTTGGGCTGGGAGAACTCGATCATCAGCTTCTGCGGCTGGTCGGTGTGCGCTTGCGCGAACAGCGAGCCGTCGGCCACCGCGCGCACCGTGGCGCTGAGCAGGGCGGCCGGATCGGCGTGGAAGTTCAGGTACGGGCCGGCCGGCTCGACCCGCCGGATCATGCCGCCGGCGGGGAGCGCCGCCGAGAGCGTCGCCGCGAGCTCCTTCGCCACGTCGACCGGCGACCGGCGGAGCCGCTTCGCGATCGGGAAGCAGCCGAACGCGAGGTCGCCGAGCTCGGGGTCCGGCGGCACGGCGAGGGTGCGCTCGAGCTCCGCGGCGGGGGGCGCGTCGGCCCCGAGCGCGGCGGTGAGGGCGTCGATCACGGCGGTACGCAGCACGTCGTCACTCCAGTGCGCCCCCCTATCGAGGCCGCGCGGTCACCGCCCGCCGAGCCGACGGCGCGGTTCGTCGGTGGTACAACCGGTCCCGCGGACTCGGATTTCGGGATCCGCTGAACCGATCGCCGAGGTCCCCACACGGCGGGTGCGGGGGGACCACCTTGGGTGTGCTCACGATGACGAAGCTCGGCCCGAACACCGTGGAAGCCGCGGTCGCGGGCGATCTGGACGCGATCGAGCGGGTGGCGCACGCCTGGGTGGACCAGCTGTACAAGTGGTGCGCCCGGCTCGGTGGGCCGCGGGTCGACGCGGAGGAGGCCGCGCACGACGTGTTGATGTTGTTCGTGCGGCGGCACGCCTCGATCCGCGACCCGAGCCGCCTCGACGCGTGGCTGTTCTCGACCTGCCGGCGGGTGGTCGCGAACCACCGGCGGCGCGCGTGGGTCCGGCGGTGGCTGCCGGGCGCGGTCCCCGAGGTCGCGTGGTCCGACGACGGCGTGTCGGACCGGGAGCAGCGGGTGTACCTGGTGCTCGACGCGATGTCCGAGCGCGACCGCGAGGTGTTGACCTTGTGTTACCTGGAGGGACGGGGCCTGCAGGAGGCCGGCGAGATCCTCGGGGTGCCGGAGGGCACGGTGAAGAGTCGGCTGTTCGCGGCCCGCGACCGGTTCCGGACGCAGTGCGTCACGGTGCTCGGAGAGCGGCCGTGACCGAGCCCCGCCACGAGGCGTTCGACACGTGGGCGGCCGAGGCGCTCTCCCGTCGGACCGAGCCCAGCCCGGAGGTGTCGGCGCGGCTCACCGCCGCGGTGACCCGACAGCTCGCGGCGTACCGCGAGGTGGACCAGCTGGCCCGGCACGTGGGCGAGCCGCCCGCCGCCGCGGTGGGGAGGCTGCACCACCAGCTCGACGTGCGGGCCGCGCGGCGCCGCTCCGGGTGGGGCTGGCCGGTGGTGGTCGCGCCGCTGGTCCTCGCCACGGCGGCGGCGCTCGTGTGGCTGCGCCCCGCGGCGGCGCCCGATCCGCTCGAGCACGTGAAGCTCGGGTTCGACGGGCTCGGCCACGTCGAGCAGGCCGGACCGTCGCCGGTGGTGGTGTGGGAGGACGGCCGGGTCGACGTGGAGGTCGAGCCGAACCGCGGCGTGAAGCTGGCGGTGAAGACCGAGGAGGCCACGGTCACCGTGGTCGGAACCGCGTTCTCGGTGAGCCGGGCCGCGTTCGCGACCGAGGTGACGGTGGACCACGGGATCGTGGCGGTCGCGTGCGCCGACGGCGGTGAACACCGGCTGCTCGCCGGCCAGCGGGTGACCTGCCTGCCGTCGGAGCCGGCGGCGCTGCTGCGGCGCGCGGTCGCCCTCGGGCCCACCGGCGACGCCGCGGCCCGCGCGCGAGCGATCGACGCCGGGCTCGGCCTCGCGCCCGAGGGCCACCCGCTGCGGGCCGAGCTGCTCGCGCGGCGGGTCGAGCTGCTGGCCGCGTCCGATCCGCGCGCGGCGATCGGGGCGGCCGAGGCGTACCTCGCCACCGGGTCGGCCGCCCGGCGGGGCGCGATGCTCACGTTCGTCGGGACCACCACGTTCGGCCTCGATGGGTGTGGCGCGGTCGAGGTGATGCGCCGCGCGGTGGCGGACACCCCGGATCAGCCGCTGGCGGTGCCGCTCGCGTCGTGTGTGGACCCCGACGAGGCCCGCGCGGTGTGGGCGGGTGTGACCGACGTGGGGCCGTACGCCGAGCTCGCCGCCGCCGTCCGCGCGTCGCTGGAGAAGGGTCGCTCCTCGGACTCCGTCCCGCGGCATCCGGCCCGATGATCGGGTGGCTCGCCGCCGCCTGGGCCGCCGATCCGGGCGTGCAGGTGCTCCGCGCGCCCGACCACTGGACGATCGTGCTGGGGACGACCGAAGGCACCCGGTCGATCGAGGTGCCGGTGCCGCGGTCGGAGGCCGAGCACGCGGCGCTGGTGGCGCTGATCGAGAGCCTGTCGACCGACC
>JBEBJC010000492.1:0-6202 GCA_040080105.1 Myxococcota bacterium | reverse complement strand
GGGGGCACGGAGATGACCCTCGCCGCGACAGTGGAGATCGAGGGGGAGCGGAAGCCCGCCGTGGCCGCAGAGGTCGTGTACCGGGTCCTCGACTGACGCGCCGCTCACCTCGATGGGAACGCGGTCGCGCGCGGGCGGGCGCACGACGGAGTTGCAGTTCCCGCGTCGCCCGACCATCCTCGACGCGAGAGCCGCCCGGTGCCGGATCCAATGGGAGAAAGGTTGGCCACCCTCGAGAGCGTCGCAGCCAGCGTGCGTGAGTTCCTGATGACCGAGGTGCGGCCGGGCGCGCCCGCCGACGCGTTCCCCGACACGCTCCCGCTCGTCTCGAGCGGGGTGATGGACTCGGTGGCGATCGCCCGGCTGGTCACCTTCCTCGAGGAGCGGTACCCGGTGGAGTTCATGGCCTACGAGCTCGACGTGCAGTGGCTCGACACGGTGCAGCTCATCGCGAAGCTCGTATTCGACAAGCTCCGGGTGGCGACGTGACCGCGACGCTCCAGGGCCGCCTCGCCGCCCAGTGGGCCGCAGATCCGGAGCGCCGTCGGCTGGGCTTCGTCGACCGGCGCGGCCGGATCGAGGGGTGGGACGCGCCTGCGCTGCGCGAGCAGGCGGGGGCGCGCGCTCGCTGGATGCACCTCGCGGGCCTCGGGGCGGGCCAGGTTGCCGTGGTGGTCACCGCCGACCCCAAGTTCGCTGCGGTGTGTGTCCTCGCCGCCCTCGAGCTCGGCGCCGTGCCGCTGCTGGTCGCGCCGCCCGCGATCCAGGGCGTGAACTCGAACCTCGGGCGGGTGCTCGGGCACGTGGTCGGCCTGGCCGAGGCGCGCTTGGTGCTCCTGCCGCCCGCGATGGCCGCGGACGGCGAGGCGCTCTCGTCCCGCGGCGTCTGCGTGCTCTTCGGCGACGCGCCGGCGGACGTGCCTCGCGTCGCACTCCCGGCGGTGGACCCCGACCCGGACCGGATCGCGCTCCTGCAACTCACGTCGGGCACCACCGGCCTGCCGCGCATCTGCACCTGGCACCACCGCCAGGTGCTCGCCGCCATCGACGGCATGGCGGAGGGGATGGCGCTCGGCCCGGACGACCGGTTCGTCAACTGGACCCCGCTGTACCACGACATGGGCCTGATCAACAACTTCCTGCTCTGCCTCGTCCGCGGGTTGGACCTCGTGCTGATGGACCCGTTCCACTTCGTCGGGAACCCCGCGCTGTGGCTCCGCACGCTGCACGCGGTCGGCGCGACCCAGACCTGGTCGCCGAACTTCGGCTATGCCCTCGCCGCCCAGCGCGTCACCGACGCGAGCCTGGAGGGGGTGCGCCTCGACGGGATGCGCGGGTTCTGGAACGCCGGCGAGAAGGTCCACCACGCGACCTTCGTGGCGTTCCACGAACGCTTCGCCGGCCATGGGCTGCGGTGGAGCGCGCTGAAGGCCAACTTCGGCTGCGCCGAGAACGTCGGCGGAGCCACCTTCACCGCCCCGGACGGGGAGCTCGTGGTGGAGCGGGTCCGCGCGGAGACCCTGCGCGAGGACGGGGTCGCGGAGGTAGTCGACGCCTCGTTCGACGGGCGAGCGGAGACCGTGGTGAGCACCGGCCGGGGCCACCCCCGCCTCGAGGTGCGGATCCTCGGGGACGACGGGTCTCGGCTCGGGGACGGGCGGGTCGGCCGGATCGCGCTCGCGTCTCCCTCGCGGATGGTGGGTTTCCTCGGCGAACCCGAGCGGAGCGGCGAGGTGCTGGGCGAGGACCACGTCCTGACCGGGGACCTCGGGTATCTGCGCGCCGGGGAGCTGTTCTGGGTGGGCCGCGACCGGGAGCAGATCAACCTGTCGGGCGTCAAGTTCGATCCGAGCGACTTCGAGGACGCGCTCAACGCGGTGGAGGGGGTCCGCAAGGGGTGCTTCGCAGCCTTCGGAGTCGAGGACGAGCGCCTGGGCAGCCAGCGGCTGGTGGTCCTGTGCGAGGTGCAGGACGGGGTCGAGGTGGACCCGGCCGGCGTGTGCACGGCGATCCGCGCCGGCATCGCCGGAGGGCTCGGGGTCTCGGTGTTCGAGGTGCATCTGACGCCCAAGGGCCAGCTCACCAAGACCTCGAGCGGCAAGCGGCGCCACCTCCACTTCCGGGACGCCTTCCTCCGCGGCGCGGTCGAGATCGTGTACTCCGATCGCGCTTGAGTCAGCGGGGGATGGTGTCCACCGGATAGCCGAGCTCGGCCAGCGCCCGCCGCGGCATCCCCCGGAACGTGCGCAGCATCTCCTCGGTGTACACCTCCCGCCACTCGCCCACCATCCCGCGCCGCATCACCCGCCCGCTCCCGATGGCGGCGCCGTGCTGCTCCAACGCGGCGCTCTCCTGCCGCCGCATCGCGTCGTAGCTGCTCGCGGCGATGGCGGCCTCGATCTCGGCGTCGGTGCGCGGCGCCCCCAGGAACGCGAGCAGGGCGCGGAACTCCTCCAGCGGGCGGGCGCGACAGGCCTCGAACTTCGACACGTGCAGCCGATCGGCAGGCATCACTCCTCGCCAGCTCATACAAGCGAAGGCCCAGCTCGTGGCCGGCGGCACCCACGCGCCCCCGTTCCCGGTCAGGTACACGAGCAGCGGCGCGTCGAGGCCCGAGAAGCTCACCTGGTGGTGGTACAGCGACAGGACCGCGTCACGGCCGTCGCGGACGAGCAGGACCACGCGTTCTGGGAGCTTCGGCGCCGGCTGCCCTTCGGTGGCGCGCGTCCACCCCACAGACGAGTGGTTGGTCTTGACGACGCGAACCGCGTCGCGCCATCGCGTGGCGTCCCGATCTCGATCGCGCAGGGTGGGGAGGTGCTCCAGCTGCGCCCGAACCCCGACGCTGCGCCCGGTCGCGGCCTCCCCCGGGAGCTGCCGGTCCGGGGCCTCGACCACCCCGCGGACGCGCGGGCTCTCCCGGTCGGCGAGGAGCTCCTCCTCACCTGAGGCGTAGAACACCCCCAGGTGGACCAGCAAGGTGCCGATCCAACTGGCCCCGGACCCGGGATGGGCGGCGAGGACCACGTCGCGCGGCCCCAGCAGCTCGCGGTTCTCCGCCCTCACCGGGGCACCACGCGGTCGGCCACCGCGAGATCGGACGGGCTGTCGACCTCGCACCACCAGCCGCGGTAGTGAACCGCGTGGACCGAGTCCCCCGCGGCAATGGATCGGCGGAGGAGGGTCGTGAGGTCGATGCGGTCGCGGTCGGCGGCCGGGAGCGCCCGATGGTGCGCGAGGAGCCGCGCGGCTCCCGGCGCCGTGAGCTTGAGCAACCCCATGTACTGGGCCTCCACCTCGTCGAGTCGCTCCGGGCGCCGGCCGATGTCCACCACCCGGCCCTCGTCGTCGATCCGCAGCGTCTCGGCATCGGACAGCGGGTCCTCGAACCGCTGCTGCCACAGCGCCAACCAGCCCGGATCACAGGTGATGGCCACGTCGCCGGGCGCGTCCAGCAGCGCCGCCACCGCCTCCGGCGGGTACACGAGGTCGGCGTAGGACACGACCGTCGGACCCTCCAGCAACCAATCCGCCGCGCAGGCCAGCGAGCTCACCATGTTGGTCTCGGCCCACCGCGGGTTGTCGAACGTGGGGACGTCGAACGGCAGGCCGTCGGCGCGATAGCCGCGGACGATCGCGACCGGGTGGACCCCAGCGCCGCGGAGCGCCTCGAGCTGCCAGGCGATGAGCGGCCGACCGCGCAGCTCCACCATCCCCTTGGGCCGCGCCTCGGTCTCGTCGCCCATGCGCCGGCCGCGACCGGCCGCCAGGATCAGCCCCTTCATGCCGCCCCCTCGGAGAACTGCTCGCGGAACAGCGCCACGTCTTCCTCGCGGAGCGGATCCATCCGCTCGGGGTGCCACATGATGCCCACCAGCCGCCGCTCGGGGTGGCGCACCGCCTTCACGACCCCGTCGGAGGCGCGCGCCCACACCTGCAGCCCGCCGCCCACCTCGCGACACCCCCACCGGTGGTAGCTGTTGACCATGGCCGGCGCGCCGTCGACCTCGATCTCCTGACGCGGACTGACGTGGCCCGGCACCTCGACCAGCGGGGTGTCGAAGGCGTCGAGCAGGAGCTGCATCCCGCGGCAGACCCCGAGGACCGGCCGCCGCTCGTCCAGGGCTCGCTTCAGCAGACTCCGCTCGACCTGGTCGCGCTCGGGGGCGTCGCCGCCGTACGACGCCAGGTCGTTGCCCCCGGTGAGCAGTACCCCGTCGAACGGGACCTGGTCCATCAGGGCTTCGGCGGCCTCGGGTACGTTCGGCACGGGGATGGGGAGCAGCCCGCAGCGGAGCAGGAACGTCGACCAGGCCTGATCGAGCGCGTCTCGCCGCTCGGCCCGACCGGGCACCGAGTCGACCCGTTGGGTGCACAAGATCCGCCTCAACCGAGCACCTCCACCCGCCGCCCGAGACAGTCGATGTGGAGCCGCCCCGCGGCGGCCCAGCGCCGGTACGAGGCCTCCCCGGCGCCGATCACGGCGGGCATGCCGAGCTCGCTCGCCCGGATCGCCATGTGGGAGTTGTACCCGCCGTACATCGTGATGAACCCGACCACCCCGCGGGAGAAGACCCAGTCGTAGCCGGGGTCGGCGCTGGGGATCACCGCGATCCCCCCGCGCAGGTCCGCGCCGCTGGCCTCGCCTCCCCCCGCGGTGGGCCGCACGGTGGGCCCGGTCGCGCTGCCCTGGGTGACGAAGTTCGGCTCGCAGACCGGCAGGTGGAAGGCAGTGACCTCCTCCGGACCGGTCAGCAGCGGGGGCAGCGTCAGCCGGCGGGTGATCCGGAAGCGCCGCTCGCCCGCGCGGACCGAGCTCTCGAGCGCCTCCCGCAGGTCTTCGGTGCTCGAGTAGAGCCGGCGGACGTCCTCGATGGAGGCGAACGCCATCTCCTCCCGCGAGAGCCCGTGCTCGGCCCCGAGCTCGACCAGCAACGTCAGGACGCGGCTCAGGCTCCGGGTGAACACGAACTTCGCGTGCTCTCGCCCCTCCACGGCCTCCCGCACGAACGCGAGCAGGCTGGTCGGATCGTGCTCGAGCCCCCGCGCCGCCAGCAACCCGGCGAGGCGCTCCGCCTGCGCGGCAGACAGCGCGAACTCCGGCTTCGGCTTCGGCTCGTCGGCCGGCGCGCTCCAGTCGAAGTACGCGTCGGGCGTCTCGTCGTAGCGGTGGGACGTGATGTCGTACGTCCCGGGGCGCAGGTGACCGTAGCGGCGGAGGAAGGCCTCCCGCGACAGCGTGGCCCGGTCGGACTGCTGGGCGCCCGACACCGTGGTCAGGGAGGCGAGGTACAGGTCCCGCTCGTCGGGGCGCAGCACCTCCACCGCGACCAGCGAGTCCAAGAGCTGCACCGCGATGAACGCGGCCCGGGCGATGCCGGCGAACGGGAGGGTCCCGTAGCGCTTGCAGTCCTCGAGCAGCCAGTAGATGCGCGCCACCCGGTCGAGGCCGGTGCCCTCCCCCTCCCACTGCGCCTGCCGCCGCTCGAGCTCACGGATCCGGGCCAGGTCGGTGCGCAGGAGGCTCTCGGGACCGGCGCTGACCCGATTGGTCAGCACGCGCAGGCTCTCCCCCAGGCGGTCGAGGTCCTCCTGGGCGAAGCCGTGCTGGAGCAACGGCGCCAGGCGCCAGGCGAGATCGAGCGTGCAGCAGGAGTACACGATGGCGAACTCGACCTTGTCGTGGTCCCGCGGGGAGGCGACGAGGCGCTCGAGGTAGTGCTCGACCAGGCGGCGACCGAGGTCCGGGTCGAGGTCCGCCGGGACGAACGAGTTCAGGCTGCAGCGCACGTCGATCATCGGCAGCCCGGCGAGCGAGATCAGCAACGGGAAGCTGCGCAGGTTGCGGTAGCCATAATTGCTGCGCTGGTAGGCCCAGATGCTGTCGGTGAGCAGGTGTTCGTACAGCGTGCGGGCGAGCGGCCGCGGGCACACCCCGATGATCTCGGCCGGGTTCCAGTCCGGCATGCTGCCGAACACGGTCCGCGCGCCGTGCAGGTACGGGTGAGGTCGCCCGAGCGCCTCGACCCGGTAGGCCACGCGCTGCAGGGCCTCGCCCTCTTCGGCGGCGCTGGGGCCGGGACCCTCCGCGAACGCGAGCGGCCGCACCTGCAGCAGGATCAGCTCGCCGTCCGCCGTCACTGCGAACTCGATGTCCAGGGAGTCGTGGTCGAGGAGGCGGCGCAGCTCGGCGGTCAGCGCG
>JBEBJC010000491.1:0-6227 GCA_040080105.1 Myxococcota bacterium | reverse complement strand
GGCTCACTGGGCGCGATCGGGCTCGTGGGCGCGGCGCTGGTCGTGCTGCTCGGCGTGGGTGGTGTCGGCGGGGGGTACTGGTACTTCTCGCAGGGTCTGCCGACGGTCGAGAAGCTCCAGGCCTACAGTCCGCCCACGGTCACCGTGGTGAGCGACAAGAACGGCCAGCTGATGGGCGAGATCTTCGAGGAGAAGCGGTACGTCGTACCGATCGACCAGATCCCGGACCACGTGAAGAACGCGTTCCTCGCGGCGGAAGACGCGAACTTCTACTCCCACGGCGGGGTGGACTTCGTGGGCATCCTGCGCGCAGTGATCCGCAACACCCTGTCGGGCCGGAAGGCGCAGGGGGCGTCCACCATCACCCAGCAGGTGGCCAGGAACTCGTTCCTGTCGAAGGAGAAGTCCTACAGCCGCAAGGCGAAGGAGATCATCCTCTCGTGGCGGATCGAGGAGGCGTACGACAAGGACCACATCCTGTTCCTGTACCTGAACGAGGTGTTCCTCGGGGCGCAGTCGTACGGGGTCGAGGCCGCGGCCAGGACCTACTTCGCGAAGCACATCGACCAGATCACCATCGCGGAGGCAGCGATCCTCGCGGGCCTGCCGCAGCGCCCCACCGACTACTCGCCGTACAAGGGCTGGTCGAGCGCACGCGCGCGGCAGGAGTACGTGATCGGGCAGATGGAGGCGAAGGGGTTCATCACCGCCGAGCAGGCCGCCGCCGCGCTGGCGGAGGACGTGAAGATCGCGACCCGCGAGAACAAGTTCCGGTCGAAGGCTCCGTACTTCACCGAGCACGTGCGTCGCTACCTGGTGGAGCGGTACGGCGAGGACCGGGTGCTGCACGAGGGGCTGAAGGTCCAGACCACCTGTGACCTCGATCTGCAGACGCTCGCGCAGAAGTCGGTGAAGGACGGGGTGTACGAGACCGACATGCGCATGGGGTACCGCCGGAAGGGCGTGACCAACGTGGGCAAGGGCAACATCTCGAAGACCCGCGACGAAGCCGAGCAGAAGCTCCGCACCTCGTGGGCCGAGGAGCAGGATCCGGCAGGTCGGGTCGAGGTGCCCGCGAAGTCGGTGTTGGAGGTCGGCCGCGTGTACGACGCGGTGATCACCGAGGTCGGCGCGAAGTACGCGAAGTTCGGGATCGGCGCGCACGAAGCGGCGGTGCCGATCGCGTGGGCCGATTGGGTGTACGAACCCGACACCAGCCGGTCGTGGCGCGGTCGCGTGGCCACCGACCTGACCGCGCTCGTCGACGGTGACGGCGACGGCAAGCGCGAGTCCCCGATCCTGATGCCCGGCGACCTCGTGAAGGTGCGGATCGAAGCGTTGTCGGCCACCGACGCCTCGGTGGCGAGCGCGTTCGCCAACGTGCCCGGAGCCGGCGCCGGCACCGTGGCGGTGAAGATCTTCCAGGTGCCCGAGGTCGAGT
Source organism: Myxococcota bacterium (assembly GCA_040080105.1). GTDB lineage: Bacteria > Myxococcota_A > UBA796 > UBA796 > JACKER01. The sequence continues at coordinate 4,786 of JBEBJC010000491.1, read as the reverse complement.
CCGCCCTGTTGTCGATGGACCTCGACACGGGCGCGGTCCGCTCGATGGTCGGCGGATCGGACTTCGATCGCTCGGAGTTCAACCGCACCGTGCAGGCGCGGCGCCAGGTCGGGTCCACGTTCAAGCCGATCGTGTACGCGGCCGCGGTCGAGTCGAAGCGGGTCACCGCGGCGACCGTGGTCGCGGACGCCCCGCTCGCGATGGCCACCGCGGACGAGTTCGTGTGGAAGCCCTCGAACTACAGCAACGACTACGAGGGCAACATGACCATGCGCACCGCCCTCATGAAGTCGAAGAACACCTGTACGGTGCGGATCCTCGAGTCGGCCGACCCGGGGATGAACCGCGACGTGGTGTACAAGTTCGCGCGGCGGCTCGGGATCGGCGGCCCGCCCACGTACGCCCTGCCGGCAGACTGGGTGCCGAGCAAGCAGAACGACGTGTTGTGCCCGTGGGTCGAGGAGACCGCCCGGTCCACGATCTGCATGGACCGGAACCCGCCGATGCCCGAGGGCCTCACCGATGCCCAGCACCGCGCGAAGTTGCCGTCCGACACGAAGTACCTGTGCCGCGCGTGCGACATGAGCATGGGCCTCGGCTCGGCCTCGCTGACGATGGAGGAGATGATCCGCGCGTACTCGGCGTTCGCGACCGGCGGGAAGCTGGTCGAGCCGTACTACGTCGAGAAGGTGGAGGACCGCAGCGGGGTCGTGCTCGAGCAGCACGAGCCCAAGGCGTTCGAGCAGGTCATGGACCCCGCGGTGGCGTCGATCGCGACCTGGCTGATGGAGGGCGTGGTCAACGGAGGCACCGCCTCGCAGGCGGGCTCTGAGTTGAAGCTCACGGGCCTCGCCGGCAAGACCGGGACGACGAACGACGAGAAGGACGCGTGGTTCGTCGGGTTCACCAACGACGTGATCACCGCGGTGTGGTTCGGCTACGATCAGCCTCAGCCGCTCGGCGTCTCGTCCACCGGCGGCCGCACCGCCCTACCGGTGTGGATCGCGTACATGAAGGCCGCGGCGCCCCGCAGCAAGGACCGGGAGTTCCCGGTGCGCGGCAACGTTCAGTGGGCGATGATCGACGAGGCGACCGGCCGACGGGTTACGAGCGGCGGCATGAGCTACCCGTTCCTCGAAGGGACGGTCCCCGAGGGGACCGGACTAGCGGCAGGACAGGTCTCGATCGAGGACGTCTCCGGTGGTGGTTTGTAAACCTTCGTTCGGCGGGCTCCCTGCTCGCCAGCTCGCGTGGGTCCTGGTCGTCGGGTGGCACGCGGGCTGTGGCGCCACGGCCCTCGACGAGTTCGAGGTGTGCTCGCTCGACCTGGCCCCGTCCGCCGCGGCCGGCGCACCGGGCGAGGAGATCGTCCTCGCGGGCGGTCCGATGTCCGAGGTGCGAGACACCCGGGTCGAGGTCGGCGGACATCCCGCGGTGGTCACCGCCGTCACCCGCGAGGGGTGCGACGCGTGTGACAGCTGCAGGCTCGAGGCCGAGTGCGCGCCGTGTGGCCTGTGCAACGGGATCGCGCTCGCCCCGGATCGCCGGCTCGAGTGCTTCGGCGATCCGCTGGCCGATCCGGCCGTCGCGGGCCTGTGCGCGGCGTGTACCGAGTCGCTCACGTTCCAGGTCCCGGCCGACGCGCCGGTCGGACCCACCTCGGTCCTGGTGATCAACGAGAACGGCCAGAGCCCGTCGATCCCGTTCGAGGTGTCCACCGGGGGGTCGGGGAGCACCGGCGGCACCGGCGCTCCCACCAGCCCGAGTGGATCCGGCGCACCGTCGACCGGCGGCACCGGCGCAGCGCGCTGAGGACCACGGTGATGGCGCCGTTCAGCGTCACAGCGTTTACATCGCGCGGATCGTCGCCACCTCGTGCTTGAACCGCCCGCGCGGGCGGGGTATCAAGAGCGTCGCTCGGGGAACGGGCCATTCGTAGGGTGATCGGCTCGGTGAGCTCTCACCGACCAAAGGTTCGACGAACACTTCGTCGAAACCCGTTTCTGCTGGCACCACGGAGCATCGGAGTCGACATGTACCTGGTCGCGACGGCCGCATCCTTGTTCGCAACCCCGGCGTTCGCTGGCGGCATCGGCGTGACCGCGTCGGGCGGCGCTCACACCGAGCCCCTGTTCTACTACTCGAAGGCCGACGCCGACGGGAACGAGTACAAGGAGCTCAGCGACTACGACCAATACAAGCTCACCGAGACCCTGCCGAACCTCGGGCTCGGGCTCAACTTGGTGCTCGGGGATCGCGACGACAAGATCACCGGTGACTGCCGGTTCTACTGGATGATGGACTCGGCCCAGGTCTCTCCGACCGACGCTGGCTCGCAGATCCCCGAGGCGAACATCGTCGCCTCGTACCGCGAAACGCCCCGGCACCTCGGGATCGGCGCGATCGGCCTGTCGTGGGGCCTCGTCGGCGACCCGTCGAAGTTCCAGCTGGCTGCGGTCGGCCACTTCGGCTCGGCGTTCATCACCGCCGACCACACCGAGTTCCTGCTGATCGACCTGGGCCCGGGCGTCACCTGGCGCGCCACCCGGCAGGTCCAGGTGTTCGGAGACGCGGTGTACCAGGCCCGGTTCCGGAAGCGGCTCGACCACTCGGTGGTCGCCACCGTCGGCGCCCGCTACCTGTTCGACTGACCCGAACCGGTGTGGCGGCTGCTCGCCGGGTGCGGCGGCACCTCGTCTTCTTGGTGGATCGACGAGCTCTCACCCGATTCCGCGTGCTATCGCGTCGATCTGTTCGACGGGGTCCGCGCTACGGCCGAGTGGCACGACCTGTTCGCGTGCCTGAACCAGGGTGACGCGCTGTCGCCGCTCGCCCCCTTGGACGCGGCGCTCGACGACCAGACCCGGCTCGGGGTCCCCGCCGGCGACGAGCTCGGCTCGGCGTTGGCGGCCGCCCGCGCGCAGCACCTCGACCCGTTCACCTGGGTCGAGATCGGCGCGCACGCCGTCGCGCAGGACCAGCTCACCCCGTGGATCGACCTGTCGCTCGAGTGGGTGTACGGGGTCCCCGCGCCCGACGTCCGCTCGGGGGCGACGGCGCTCGGAGATCCGGAGGCGCTGTCCGCCGGCGCGCTCGTGCCGCTCGCCGGCCCCCTGCGCGAGACCGCCGCCGCGTTCCTCGACGACGAGCTGGCCGCGGCCACGTTCCTCGGCGATCTCGCGCGCGACCCCCGCACCGACCAGTGGGTGTACACGATCGGCTCCGCCACGAGCTCGACCGATCCGGTAGTGTCGGGCGCGGTGGGGCCGTTCGCGCTGCACGCCGCGCAGGCGCTCGCCGCCGCGCGCTCCCCGGCCAACGATCGGTGGGCCGGTGCCACCGGCGACTCGGCGCGGGACCTGGTCGAGTTCTTCGTCGTCCGGGACAACCCGGTGGTGGAGCAAGTCGCGCCGGCGGTCACCGCGATGTTGTCGGATCCCGAGGTGCGAGCGGCGGTGGTGCCGACGATCGACTCACTGGCTGCGCGGGGTCACCTGGCGCCCCTCGGGGCGGAGGTGGCGTGGCTCGCGTCGGTCGACGTGGACGGCACACCGGCAGCGGGAGGTGAGCCGTCGGCGCTGTACCGGTTCGTCCGCCTGCTGGCGACGAACAACGCCCCGGTCGACTGCAGCATCGACCTGGGATTCACCTCGATCGACTGGCGGTTCGACAACCTCGCGGTCGCGACGCTCAGGGTGGTGGCCGACCTCCGCCCCGGTCAGGTCGAGGACCTCGCCGCGATCGTGTCGGACTTGACCGGCGGCGGACTGACGCTCGAGCTCCTGCAGCTCGGGGTCGACACCGGGGTGTGCCCCACGTTGACCGCCCAGACGCTGGACGACCTGACGGCGCTCGCGGTGTTGACCGAGCCCGAGACCGAGTCGGTCCTCACCACCTTCGTCGCGGTGCTCGGGGTGCTGGAGCAGGGCCAGACCGACCACCTGCCCGAGTTCGCCGACGCCGCCACCGCGTTGTTCGCCGCGGGCGGGCTCGAGCCCGCCGAGGAGGCGATCCGCGACTGGGGGGCGTCGGCATGGACCGCCGACGTGACCGCGCTCGTGCCGGTCGCGGTCCGGCCGGAGGCGTACGGGCTCACGGCCGCCGGCGGGGCCCCCGCGACGCTCGAGGACCTGGTCGACGCGGTCGGGTGGCTGTTCGCGCCGGAGCCGTCCACGGGCCGGATCGGGTTCGATCGCGTTCGGCCGTGGGTCGTCCCGATGTTCGCCCACGACGGCACGTGGGCCGCGGTGGGCGCGTTCGCTCGGGTCGCCTCGGACGAACGCAGCGTGTCGTCGAAGCTCCCGAGCCTGTTGCCGGGGCTGCTCGAGCTCGACCCGTCGCTCGACACCCTGCACGCCGCCGGCACGTTGTTGGCCGAGCCCGCGATCGCCGGCCCCGCGCTGCGGGTCGCCGAGCGCGACCGGTTCACCGGGGCGCTGTTGGCCGCGTCGCCGTCGGCGTATGGTGGGGACGCCACCGGCGAAGTCCCGCTCGGGTTCTGGGGCCGGCTGGCGACCAGCGACCTGATCGGCGATCTGCTCCGGCTGGTGGACCAAGTCCTGGTGACGGTGGGGGGCAGGTGAGCGCGGACCACGAGGTGCACGTCGAGTGGGGCTCGGAGGGCCTGCGGTCACGGCTGGACGACACGGACGTGTTCGTGGTGGTCGACGTGTTGTCGTTCTCCACCTGCGTCGACGTGGCGCTCGATCTCGGGGCGTGGGTCGTCCCGTCCGAGGTCGGCCTGCGGGCGCGCGAGCTCGCCGCGCAGCTCGGTGGGGTGTGTGCC
>JBEBJC010000490.1:0-6237 GCA_040080105.1 Myxococcota bacterium | reverse complement strand
GAGCTCGGCCACGTCGTCGAACCACGTGCCGAGCTCGGGGACCGGAGGCACCGCCAACAGGTACGCGCGGAGGAACCGATCGGCGGCCGCCGAGACCTCGTCCGAGGTGAGCCTCCCGCCGAGCCGGTGGCGGAACACCTCCCCGGCGGTGCCTCGCGCGGTCTCGACCTGCCCCTGCAGCGCCTCGGCGAGCTGACCTCGACCCGCGAGCCACCGCACGAGCATCCCACCGAGCACGTACGCCTGGCGGTCGGGCACGCCGGGGCCCATGTTCCCCACGTGGTAGCTCGCGTCGTCGAACACCTCGGGGTGCGCGAACGGCGGGTTCACCGCGCCCATTTCGTCCCTCCCACGATCGACGGCCCACCCACCGACGGACCGCGGCGACCGGGTGACCTCGAGCCGGCTCCGCCGTGGATCACGTCGTTCGGGCGGGCGCCCACGCGAGTCGGCCGCTCCGAGTCGGGCCGGTGACGATAGGACGGTATGACCATCGGGACCGGATGGTACCACCCACCTTCCGGCGCACGCAACGCGGGCGATCGTAACGATCCGCGCCACGACGAGACCGAGCACCGACAACCGAGGAGCGGACACCGGTGACACACCGACGCCCGTGGGGACAAGAGACGCTGTGGGCCAAGACCGGGACGTACGCCGCGAAGATCCTCGAGATCGACGCGGGGCACCGGACCTCGCTGCAGCACCACCAGACCAAAGAAGAGACGTTGCTCGTGCTGACGGGGATCGTACTCGCGGCGGTCGAGCGCGACGGAGAGCTGCTCAGCCGCACGCTCGGCCCCGGTGAGGTGCTCCACCTGCCCCCGGGGACCCGGCACCGGCTGGAGGCGATCGAGCGGGCCACACTGGTCGAGGTGTCCACCCCCGAGCTCGACGACGTGGTGCGGCACGAAGACGACTACGGCCGGTGCGGCGCGGAGGGTTGAGGGCGCCCGAGCACCCGCCACGGCCACGGCTCCTCGCCCCCTCGAGCGAGGGTGTGGTACCCGGCGGCGCCGGTGACCGCCAGGTACGTGGGCACCACGTACACCAGGTGCACGTCGCGGCCGCGCAGGCGGTCCAGCACCCGCATCAGCACCGCCGGCTCGAACGGGTTGAACAGCCACACCACCAGCGGGCCGCCGGGGAGCGGCGCGACCTCGGCGTCGGCGCACACGAGCTCCACCGGCGCGAGCGTCGGGCCGAACGCCGCCAGGTTTCGCGCGGCGACGCGGTGCAGCCGGGCGCTCCGCTCGACCCCGACCACCTTCCGGTACGGGCGGCGGCTGGCGAGCAGCACCACCCGACCCTTGCCCGAGCCCAGATCCACGAACGTCGCCGACGACGGGTCTCCCGGGACCGCGTCGAGCGCCGCCTCGACCACCGACGGCGGGGTGGGCTCGTAGTTGCCCAGGTCGAACCAGCTGGTCTCCACCCCGTGGGCCCGGTCGAACGCGCGGCCGCCCGGGTCCTCGTCGACCGCGAACCCGCCGAGCACGCGGTCGACCCACCCGCTGACCACCCGATCCCAGCCCATGGCGGAGCGTACTCCGGGTTAGTCGGGGCCGATGCCGGTGGTGGTGTGGATCGCGCTCGGGGGCGCAGCTGGAACGGTGGCGCGGTACTACGTCTCCGCCGCGATGGTGCGGCTCGTTGGGCCGGCGCTGCCCGCCGGCACGTTCACGGTGAACCTGGTGGGCTCGTTCCTGCTCGGGGTGCTGTTCGCGATCGGCAGCGGCTCGGACCGGATCGGCCCCACGGTGATGCTCGCGCTGTCGACCGGGTTCATGGGCGGGTTCACCACCTACTCCACCTTCAGCCTCGAGACGTTCAAGCTCGCCCAAGCCGGCGAATGGGGCGCGGCGGCGGGCTACGTCGGGCTCACCGTGGTGTCCGCGTTCGCGGGCACCGCGGCGGGCTACGCGCTCGGAGCGCGGGCCGTCGGCTGATCAGCCGAGGTCGGCACGCCGGGTGACCACCCGCGACAACAGGCCGTACTGAACGGCCTCGGTCGCGGACATCCAGTAGTCGCGGTTCGTGTCGTGGTTGATCCGGGTCAGCGGCTGGCCCGTCTCCTCCGACAGCAGGGCGTTGATCCGGTCGCGGGTGCCGAGCAGGTCCTTCGCGGTGATCTCGAGGTCGGTCGCCTGGCCGCGCACGACGCCGGGGATGTACACCTGGTGGATCAGCAGCTTCGTGTTCGGCAGCGCGAGGCGCCACTCCTTGGGCGCCCCGAGCAGGATCACGGTGGCGATCGACGCGGCGAGCCCGGTGCACACGACCCGGATCTCGGGCTGCACGAACCGCATCGCGTCGTAGATCGCGAACCCGTCGGTGACCGAGCCACCGGGGCTGTTCAGGATCATCGTGATCGGCGCCTTCGGATCGTCCTGCTCGAGCGCGAGCAGCTGGCTCACCACCCGGGTGGCGAGCGCCTCGTCGACCACCCCGAACACGGGGATCTGGCGGCTGACGAACAGCCGCTGACCCACCGGCCCGAACGACGGGGTCGGCGGCTTGGTCTCCTCGGCATCATCGTTCTCTTCGGCGCGAATCGGCTCGACGGGCATGGGTGGTCCTCGATCGGTCAGGTAACCTGCGCGCGGAGGGGCGATGGGACAACCGGACCGGTTCGAGGTGGTGGCGGCCGGCCGCGACGCCGCAGAGCTCGCGGCGATGTTGCGCTGGCCCGCGATCGACGGGGGGTTCGGGTTCCGCGACCTGCCGCGCGAGGCGGCCACGCTGCGGTACCTCGCCGCGCGCCGCCTGGTGGACCAGCTCGGCCTCGAGCTCGAGCTGCCCGAGCCCGGGGTCAGTGGTGGCCGAGCGCGTCCTTCAACGGACGGTTGAACGCCCACATCGCGAGCCCGGTGACCACGCCGATCGCGCACAGCAGCAGGAAGAACGCGGTCTTGGTCATGTCGTCGTACAGCGTACCGATCTGGCCCGACAGGATGTTCCCGAGGAAGCTCGAGCCGAGCCAGATCCCCATCATCATGCTGACGATGCGCGCCGGCGACACCTTGGTCACCAGGGACAGCCCGATCGGGCTCAGGTACAGCTCGCCCACCGTGAGGATCAGGGTGCAGGCGAACGGCCAGAACAGCGAGCCCTTGCCGTCGCCGATCAGGGAGGCGCCGGCCGCCATGATCAGGAACGACAGGCCGAGCAGGATGGAGCCGATCGCCATCTTCGCCACGCTCGTGGGCTCCTGACCGCGGGCCGCCTGCCAGCGCCAGAACATGTCGAGCAGCGGCGCGAGCACGAAGATCATGAACGGGTTGAACGACTGGAACCAGTTCTGCGGGATCTGGAACCCGAGGATCACCGGCCAGTGGGTCTGGGTGTCGGCCCAGGTCTGCATCGTGTTGCCCTGCTGCTCGTACACCGCCCAGAACGCGACGTTCAGCAGGCACAGCGCCACGAGCGCGCCCACCCGGCGCCACTCCTCGGTCGACAGCGGACCGGCGCCGGCGGCCGCGTCGACCACCGCCGCCGACTTCGGCTTCTCGGGGACCAGGTACTTCCGGCCGAAGTAGTAGAACACGAGCCCGATGCACAGGCCGACGCCGGCCGCGCCGAACCCGTAGTGCCAGCCCCACACCGCGGCGAGGGTGCCACACGCGAGGTTCGACAGGAACGCGCCGAGGTTGATGCCCATGTAGAAGATGGTGAACGCGCCGTCGCGCCGCACGTCGCCCTGCTCGTACAGGTCGCCCACCTGCGTCGAGATGTTCGGCTTGAAGAAGCCGTTCCCGACGATCAGCAGCAGCAGCGCCACGATGAACATCTGCTCCGACGCCATCACGAAGTGGCCGATCGCCATCAGCACCGCGCCGATGTACACGGCGCGCCGCTGACCGAGCCACCGGTCGGCGATCAACCCGCCGATGAACGGGGTCGCGTACACGAGCCCGGTGTAGGTGCCGTACGTGCCGGACGCGAAGTCGCTCACCGTGTCGGTGCTGTAGAAGAACACGTTGCGCAGCACCCAGGTGAGCGCGCCGAGGCCGACCACGCCGTGGGGATCGGACGCCGCTTCGTTCGGCACCACCGCCGCCGCCGTGTCCGGGTACACGTGGGAGCCGAACGTGGAGAGCAGGTAGTACATCATGTAGGCGCGCAGCAGCCCGCGCATGCCGTAGTACGAGAACCGCTCCCACATCTCGGTGACGAACAGCACGTACAGCCCCACCGGGTGACCGGCGATGTGCGGCTGTTTGTTCGGGGGCACATGATCGGTCGACGTCACCCAAACCTCCGGGAGCGGCGCGGCAAGGTAGCACGCCGGCCGGCGCCGAGCCCACCGGACCGGCGGCGGATCAGTTCTTGGCCGGGGTGGGGCTCGCCAGGCCGCGGTACTCGAGCAGCGGCCCGACCTCGGGCTTGCCGCCGTAGAACGCTTCGAACAGCGGCCCCGGCTCCACCGTGCGGCCCTTCGACAGGATCATCTCGCGGTACCGCTGCCCGTTGTCGCGGGTCAGGCCGCCGTGGGCGTGGAACCACGCGCCCGTGTCGCGGGCGAGGACCTCGGACCAGATGTACGCGTAGTACCCGGCCGCGTAGCCCCCGTTGAAGATGTGGGCGAAGTACGGCGTGTGGTACCGCGGCGGCACCGGGGCGAACGACAGCTCACCCAGCGCCTTCTGCTCGAACGCGGCCCACTCGGCCGGCGGCGGCAGCTGATCGGCGGGGGTCTGGTGCCAGGCCTGATCGATGATCGCGGCGGCGAGGTACTCGGTCGTGTCGTAGCCCTGGTTGAACCGGCTGGCGGCGAGCACCTTGTCGAGCAGCACCTGCGGCATCGGCGCGCCGGTCTCGTAGTGCACGGCGTAGTGCGCGAGCACCACGGGCTCGATCTGCCACATCTCGTTGAACTGGGACGGGTACTCGGCGAAGTCGGGCGGCGTGTCGGTGAGGCTCGGGTAGGTCACGTCCTGGAACAGGCCGTGCAGCCCGTGCCCGAACTCGTGGAACATCGTGTTGACTTCGTCGAACGTCAACAACGTCGGCTGTCCCGGGGCCGGCGCCGCGACGTTGAGGTTGTTGATGACGACCGGCTTCTGCCCGAACAGGCGGGTCGGGTTCACGAACGTGCTCATCCACGCCCCGCCCTGCTTGTTCTCGCGGGCGTAGAAGTCGAACACCACCAGGCCGAGCTTGTCCCCCCCCTGCTCGGACACCTCGAACACCCGCACCCCTTCGGTGTACACCGGCAGGTCGCGCCGCTCCTCGAACGTCACGCCGTACAGCTGGGTGGCGGACCACAACACGCCGTCGACCAGCACGTGCTCGAGCTCGAAGTACGGCTTGACCTCGCTCTGGTCGAACGCGAACTGATCCTTGCGGACTTGCTCGGCGTAGAACGCCCAGTCCCACGGCTGCAGCTCGAACGACTTCCCCTTCGACGCCTTCGCCTTCGCGTCGATCACCTTCTGGATCGAGGTCGCCTCGTCGCGGGCGCGCGCCAGCGCCGCCGGGCCGAGATCCCCGAGGATCCGGTTGACCGCGTCGGGCTCGGCCGCCGTCTCCTCCGCCAGCGCGTACGCCGCCCAGTTCGCGTACCCGAGCAGCGCCGCCTTCTGCGACCGGAGCTTCAGCGACTCGAGCACGATCCCGGTGTTGTCGAACTCACCGGACGACGCCCGGTCGCTCGACGCGCGGTACACCCGCTCGCGCAGCGAACGGTCCTCGAGCTGCGCCAGCACCGGCTGCACCGTGGTGTTGATCAGCGGCAGCGCCCACTTCCCCTCGAGCCCGCGCTCCTTCGCCGCCTCCGCGGCCGCGCCGATCTGCTCGTCCGACAGCCCGGCGAGCTGCGCCCGGTCGTCGACGATCACCGCGCCGATCCGCGTGGCGTCGAGCAGGTTCTGGTCGAACTTCGTGGACAACGACGACAGCTGCTCGTTGATCTTCTTCAGGGTCTCCTTGTCGGCCTCGCCGAGCTTGGCTCCCGACCGCACGAACCCGTGGTAGGTGCGCTCGAGCAGCTGGCGCTGCTCGGGGTCGAGCCCGAGGCCGTCGCGCTGGGCGAACAGGGCGTCGACCCGGGCGAACAGGCGGGCGTCCATCGCGATCGCGTCCTGGTGCGCCGCGAGCTTCGGCGCGAGCTCCGCGTCGAGCGCCTGCAGATCGTCGTTGGTGTTCGACGACACCAGGTTGAAGAACACCGAGCCCACCCGGTCGAGGTGCTGGCCCGCCCGCTCGAGCGCCACCAGGGTGTTCTCGAACGTCGGA
>JBEBJC010000013.1:0-26667 GCA_040080105.1 Myxococcota bacterium | reverse complement strand
GACCTCGGGGACGTCGCGGTGGAACGTCTGGGTGGACGTGACCACGATCGCCCTGGCCTTGTGGTCGGCGCCGACCAGTCCGACCAGCTCCACCGTGGCCCCCGGCGCGAGCACGCCGCGCTCGACCCGCCCCGTCACCACCGTCCCGCGTCCGGTGATGGTGTGAACGCCCTCGATGGGCATCAGGAACGGGCCGGCGAGGTCGCGGCTCGGGTCGGGCACCGCGGCGTCGAGCGCGGCCACCAGCTCGCGGATACACGCCGTCGCCGGATCCGATACGGACCCGGACTCGACGGCGCGCAGCGCGACCAGCGCGGAACCACGCACGAACGGCACATCGGTGTACCCCTGCCGAGCGAGCTGCTCGGAGACCTCGAGCTCCACCAGATCGAGGAGCTCGGGATCGGCCACGTCGACCTTGTTCACGAACACGACCATGTGCTTCACCCCCACCTGGCGAGCCAGGAGGATGTGCTCCACCGTCTGCTTCTGCGGCCCCTGGGAGCCGTCGACCAGCAGGATGGCGCCGTCCATCTGGGAGGCGCCGGTGATCATGTTCTTCACGTAGTCGGCGTGCCCGGGGCAGTCGATGTGCGCGTAGTGACGACGCTCGCTCTCGTACTCGACGTGAGCGGTGTTGATCGTGATGCCGCGCGCCTTCTCCTCGGGCGCCGAGTCGATCTCGTCGAACCGGCGGGCCTTGCCCCCGAACAGCGCCGCCTGCACCTGGGTGAGCGCAGCGGTGAGCGTGGTCTTGCCGTGGTCGACGTGGCCGATCGTACCGACGTTGACGTGGGTCTTGTCGGTCATGGGAGCCTCCTCGGATGGTTCTCGGATGGTGAGCGGCGCTGGGAGACCACCTGGGCGGTGGATGCCGACGGCGCCGGTGCGTCGGACAAGCGACGAACTCTGGACAGACCTGTGCATCGAACCGTGTCGAATGTGGCCCGAGGGGGCCTCCGACGAGGTCCGGAAACGAAGAAGCCCCCTCGGGTCAGCGAGACCGGAGGGGGCTTCTTTAGCGGAGAACCTAGATTCTCAGCTCGAGCTACCCTCCGCGCACGCTGCCGCTGACGCCGCCGCTGCTGCGGACAGGGTCGACGATGCGGGGGACGCTGCGATCGGTAGGATGGTGCACATGATGGCGTGACTGTATCGGGTCTTGGCGCAGCCGTCCAGTCACCGAGGCGGATCGGTCGACACCACCGCGCCCCACGGCCCTTCCCCGACCCGCCGTCGATCGGAGAGCGGGCGCTCGGCGGCGCACTCCAGGATCCGCGCGTACGGTCCGGCGTCGATCCGAGCCCAGTCGCCGACCAGCCGCGGGACCAACACCTCGTCGCGCAGCCACGGGTCGACCAGCGCGTGGTCGTACCGGGTGAGGAACCCGAGGCGGGCCCCGCTGGCGCCTCCGAGCGCGAGCCACTGCTCCACCCGCGCCAGGGGTTCCGGCTCGTGGGACGCCGTGGACGAGAACCGCAGCACCAGGAGGTCATGCCCGGTGTCGTGCGGCTCGAGCGTCAGCCGAGCGTCGGCCAGGCCCACCGGATCCCACGCGCCGCCGGCGCCGCGGGAGCCCACCCCCCACGGACCGAACACCCGCTCCACGTCGGGCGCCTCGTCGCGCTCGAACACCAACACCGCGCCGGCCGTCCCCGACATCAGGGCGCCGGCGGGGCGATGCGGGGCCCCTCGACCACGAACCCGAGCGCCTCGAGCGCGGCCGCGACCTCGGGCGACACGCCCTTCGGGAACGAGAACCGCAGGTCGGTGATCCCGTGCTCCTTCGCCGCGATCAACATCTTCTGCGCCTTCGGCAGGACCTCGGCGGTCCACGAGCTGCTCTCGGTGCCGAACGGCTCCTTGTTCTTCACCTCGGTCCAGGTCTTGCCGTTGTTCGAGATGTTGTCGATGTCGAGCTTTCTCCCGCCATCGTAGGTCACGTCGACGTTCGCGTCGCTGGCTCCGCGGGCCTTCGCGTCGGCGACCTCGGCCCGCAGGCCGTCGAGGTTGTTCTTGATCCCGTTGACCAGCTCCCGGGTCGCCTCGCGGGTGCCGGCCTCGATCTGGTCGAGCAGCGAAAGCTCGTGCTCGATCTTCGGCAACCAGCGCTGGGCGCCCTTCGGCCCGCTCGCGATCTCGGCCTGGATGTCCACCTTCAACGCCTCCGCCTCCGGCCGCAGCGCGCGCGCCTCGCCGAGCGCCTCGCCGCGCGCCTCCTGCGGGGGCTTCGGCGCGTTCTTCTCGGCGCTCTTGAGCAGCGCGCCCTGTAGGCCGTCCTTGCCCTTCGCCATCCCTTCGAACGCGCGCAGCGCCTTGTCGTCGCCGCTCGCCTCGCGGATTCGGTCGAACTCGGCCTTCGCCGCGTCGTCGGTCAGCGAGTCGCGGAGCTGCTGCAGGCGCTGCTGGACGCTGGCCCCTTCGCCGCCCTTGCCTTCCCCTTCGCCGGTGCCCTTGCCTTCCCCTTCACCGGTGCCCTTGCCTTCCCCTTCACCGGTGCCCTGGCCTTCCCCTTCACCGGTGCCCTTCCCGTCGCCGGTGCCCTTCCCGTCGCCGGTGCCCGTCCCATCGCCGGTCTCGCCGCCTTTCCCGGTCTCCCCGCCCTTGCCGGTCTCCCCGCCCTTGCCGGTCTCCGCCGGGCCCTTGCCGGTGCGGATCGACTTGATCGCCACCACCAGGCCGATCAGCCTCGCCAGGCCCTCGCCGAACCTCCACCCGCCGTCGAACGGCGACAGCTCGCCGCCGGTGATCCGACGGCAGGCGATCCCCTCGAAGATCATCACGATGCCGGTCAGGTCGAGCACGCCCAAGGTGACGATCCCGACCCAGCCCCAGAAGCCCGGCTCGCCGATGTCGGCGACCCACTCCTGGTACCGCCGCCGGATCGACAGCCCGACGACCACCACCACCAGCACCGCGAGCGCGGCCCAGCCCCACGGGCCGGCGGCGATCAGCGCCGCGACGACGATCGCCGCGACCACCAGGATGATCGCGGTGACCAGGAACCCGAGGATCGCCCCGCCGAGCCACGGCAGGAAGCTGTCCATGAACCAGTTCGCGAACGAGTTCCACGCGTCCTTGACGCTGCCCGCCAGATCGGACCAGAACCCGCGGTGCACCCGCTGGCTCGGCGCGGGACCCTCGGTCTGCGCCTTCATCGACGCATACTCGCCGGCGATCTCCGCCGACGCGTCGGCGATGGTCGCGCGGCTGTGCGCGACCTGCTCGTCCTGCTCGGCGAGCCCCTGGTCGACCGCGGCCACCAGCTCGGACTCGACCGCGCTGGCCTTCTGATCGAGCTCGTCGGTCAGGCCCTGGCTCGCCTCGTCGAGCTTCGCCCCGGCCTCCGCCACCATCGAGGCCGCCTCGGCGGTCGCGCGGGTCGCGAACTCGGCGATCCCCTGCACCGCGGTGTTCGCGGCCTCGGTGAGCCGGGCCACCGCCTGTTGGCCACCCTCGTCGGCCAGGGCGACGGCGCCGCCCACGACCTCGGCGAGCTTGGCCGACACGGAGGCTCCGACCTGGTCGAGCTCAGCCCCGGAGGTCGCCTCGAGCGCGGCGAACGACGCCCCGATCTGGTCGCTGGTGGCGCCGAGCTGGCTGCGCACGTCGGCGGCCATCGCCGCGGCCCCTTCGGGGTCGGTGCCCGCCACCGCCTCGATCTCGGCCAACGCCGCGTCGGTCGCGGCGTCCACGTCGGCGAGGATCTGCTCGAGCCGGCTGGCCACGGGCTCCGACAGCGCGCTCGCCGCCGACTGCACCGTGTCGGTGACCTGGGTCGCGAGTGAGTCGAGGTCTCCGTGCACCGCGTCGCGCTGGGCCGACAGCTGCTCGGTGGCGGCGGAGCACACCGCCTCGCCCTGGGTCGCCACCCCGTCGGCCTGCTGGCGCACCGCGTCGGTCGCGGCGTCGAACGTCTGGCCGAGCTGGCTCACGACCTCGTCGATCTGGGTGTCGATCTCGGTGTGGTACGCGTCGGCGGAGCCGTCGAGCTGGCCCGACGCGTCGGTCGACGCCTGGCGGGCGGACTCGGCCATCACGTCGCCCTTGGCCCGGATCTCCTTCACCGTCTCGTCGGCGATCCGCTGGGCCGCCTGACGCTGGGCGTCGGCGCACTCGGCGTCGCCGCCGCCGCCCGCCCCGGCCGCCAGGGCGAGCGCGGCCTCGACCCGCTGCTCGGTGCCGGTGAGCGCGCGCTGGGCCTGCTGCTCGCCGAGGGTGGTCATCCGCTGGCGGGTCGCCTCGACCGCCGCGTCGGCGGCGGCGTGCCGGGACGCCCGGTCGGCCTCGACCGCGGCGAGCTGGGACTCGCGGCCCGCGGCGAGGGACGCCACGCAGGCCTCGATCGCGGCGTCGACCTGGGACCGCACCTGTTCGGCGGCCTGGGTCACCGCCTCGATCTGGGCGTCGAACGCGGCGTCGACCGTGGCGTGTGCCTCGGCGACCGACGCGCGGGCATTCTCCCCGATCGCGGCGGCGCGCGCGGTGATCGCGGCGTCGACCCGGGCGGCCTCGGCGGTCGCGCGGGCACGCAGCGCGTCACGGGCGGCGGTGATCTCGCCGGTGAACGCCGACGACCCGGTGGGCGACTGGACCGGCGCGTCGACCGCCGCCACCGCGATCGGGGCGGGCGCGTCGAGCCCGGGCAGCGCGACCTCGATCGGCGCGAGCGCCGGGGCCTCGACCACCGCCGGGGCAGGCGCGCCCTCGGCGGTGGGCGCCGGGGCCGCGGGGTCGCCGGCCGGGCCAGCGTCGGACGGGGACTGCGCCGGCGGCGCGCCCGCGTCGACCTCGGGCTCCTGCTCGGCCGGCTCGATCGTGGGCGGCTCCTCGACCTTGCGATCGGGCAGCGCGAAGATCGCCGCCTCGGGCTGCTCGGGCCGGGTCGTGCCGGTGCCCTCGGCCTCCTCGCCCTCACCCTCGGTGGCCATCGCCGGGCCGGCCGCCGGGGCGGGGGTCGGCGAAGGCGCCAAGCTGTCGAGGTCGGTGGTCGAGGGCTGCGCGGCGTTGGCGAGCGCGTGTTCACCGCCGTACGCCTCTTGCTCGAGCGGATCGGACGGCGAGCTCACGCCGCCGCCGGACGGGATCCTTCCGTCTTGGTGCTGGCCCACGTGGATCAGCTCGTGCGCGAGCACCCGCCGCCCGTCGGGGGAGCCCGGGGCGAACTGTCCGCTGCCGAAGTAGATGTGGCTGCCGACCGCGAACGCGAGCGCGCCGAGCTCGGCGGCGGCGTCGGCCGCGGCGGCGTCGGTGTGGACGCGCACGTCTCCGAACGTCCGGCCCGCAGCGCCTTCGAACGACGCGCGCACGCCGGGCTCGAGCGGCTGACCGCCGCCCGACGGCAAGTTCGGTGCTGCCTTCTCGGCGCCCGGCTCCCCGGCAGAGCTCAGCGCCGGGTCTTCGCCGCGCATCAGCGCCAACATCTCGGTGTTGCCGCGCTGCTCGAGGTCGGCGGCGGGGGTCCCGCCCGCGCGCAGACGGTGCACCCCGCGCGCCAGCGTCGACGGGCCGCTGCCGGTCGAGAACTCGCGGTTGCCGAGGGCCGCGAGCAGCGACGGAGAGGACGGCTGCACCGTCGGCGCGTCTTCGGCCGGCCCCGCCGCGGCCCGGCTCACCTTCCGTGGGCGGAGCCCGTTCGATGCGTCGGCCATCGCTCCCCCAGCTGTCCCAATGCCCTAAACGACTGGTCGCCCGCCGTCACCCCGGCGGGGCAACATTCCAGCCGCCCGGCCCGCCCGGCCGATCCCGCAGCCATGACCTGCACACTCGCCGGCGCCGCTCGCGCCCGCGGGGGTTAGGCGGTCGCCCATGACGATCGACATCGCCCCGTGGTCCGGACCCGTCGCGGTCACCCTGGTGTACGTGCTCGTGTACTACGGGTTCATGATCCGCCAGGCCCGGGTCAAGTTCGCCCTCACCGCCGCGTACCGTGCGCGGGGCGAGAAGTTCGACCGGTACTTCGGCAACGATCGCGAGATGCTCGCGGCCGACCGGGTGATGTTGAACATGCACGAGCACATGGCCCCGTTCCTGGTGCTGCTGTGGCTACACGCGGCGTTCGTCGGCACCACCGGCGCGACCGTGGCCGGCGCGATCTACGTGGGGGCGCGGCTCGCGTACCCGCTGCTGCTGGGCAACCGGCTCGGCCGCGGGATCCCGATGCGGATCGTGGCGGCCACCGGCACTGGCTACCTGGTGCTCGGATACTTCGTCGCCGCGCTCGGAGCCGCGCTGCTCCTCTGACCGCGCGCCCTCCATCCCGCGGGCGCGCGGGGTGTGCTAGCACAGGGGAACGGGGGGTACATGCTGTGGTTCGAGGTGGCGGCGCGCGCCGGCACGGTCACGCTCGCGTCCGACGGATCGACGTTCGACACGCTGCAGTCCGCGATCGACGCGGCCCCGAGCGGCGACACGCTCACGCTGTCGGGGGCGTTCGACGAGCCCGCGTGGCTGCCGAAGGACCTGACCCTGGTGGGCGACGGCACCGCGGTCCTGTCCAACGCCGACACCTGGGCCCTGTACATCGAGGCGGTGTCCGTCACCCTCGAGTCGCTCACGTTCACCGCGCAGCTGTACAACGGCGGCGACCTGGTGATGCGCGACTGCGACATCTTCGGGATGAGCTCGGGGGGGACCTCGCTGTGGGTCGAGGACGCCACGGTCACCGGGACCAACGCGGTGCTGATCGACGCCGGGACCGCCACGTTGACGTCGGTCACGTTCGACCACGTGTCGACGTTGTTCTTCCTCCGGCCCCTCGACGTGCGCGGGGACGCCCAGGTGACCTGTGACCGGTGCACGTTCGACGGGACCACGCCCGGCGCGGCGTCGTCGTACAGCACGGCGGGGCTGACGCTAATCGACTCGGAGTTCCTCGACGTGACCGGCGCCACGCCGATCTTCGTCAACGCGGGTCCGCTGGTCCTGCTGCGAACCCGGGTGTTCGGCAGCGACGACTACGGCATCCTGGGCGCCCACAGCGGCTCGCTCACCAACGTGGGGGTGTGGGACGCCACGTCGGCGGGGGCGTACCTGTCGGGTGACGGGCCGTGGGAGGTCACGAACTGCGCGTTCTCCGGCCCGAGCAGCCACCTGACCCTGCAGAGCCCGGCCACGACCGTCCGCAACACCTCGTTCGAGGACACCGTCGTCAGCGACGTGTACGGGTACACGTTCGAGTACGTCGCGTCGAACGGGAACGTGTTGTGGGGCGGCACCGGCAACCTGTCGAACGCGGCGATGGCGCTCGACGCGGACGGGCTGCCCGCCCCGTGGAGCCCGCTGGTGGACGCAGGGGATCCTGCGCTGCTCGACCTCGACGGCAGCGTGTCCGACATCGGGCTGTACGGCGGCCCGTCCGCCGACCCGGCCGCGTGGGCAGACCTCGACGGAGACGGCGTGGGCGCGCCGGACGACTGCGACGACACCACCGCGAGCGTCGGCCGCGCCACGCCCCAGCACCCCGACCGCGACGGAGACGGCCACGCCTCGGTCACCCCCGAGCCCGCGTGCCCCGACTTCGGGTGGGCCGACACCGGCGACGACTGCGACGACGCCGACCCCGCGACCTGGGCGCCGTTCACCTGGTACGCCGACGCCGACATCGACGGGTACGGCGACCTCGCGGCGCCGGAGGAGGCGTGCACCCAGCCGGAGGGCATGTCCGCCAACCCCGACGACTGTGACGACCACGACCCCACCGTCAGCGCCGCGAGCTCCGGGTACGTCGACGGCGACCTCGACGGGGTCGGGGCCGGCGCGGAGCAGGTCGAGTGCACCGCGACCCCCACCTTGGTCGCCCGCGACGGCGACTGCGACGACCAGGACCCGGGCATCGTCCCCGGGAGCGAGGAGCTGTGTGACGGCGTCGATCAGAACTGCGTCGACGGGATCGACGACGAGGGGCGCCTCACCTTGTACGTCGACGCCGACGGCGACGGGTTCGGCGACCCCGGCACCGGCGAGCTCCGGTGCGAGCTCGAAGCGGGCTGGGTGAGCGTGGGCACCGACTGTGACGACGCCGAGGACTCCGCGTTCCCCGGCGGGCTCGAGGTGTGCGACGGCGTGGACAACGACTGCGACGGCGGGGCGGACGACGGCATCGACTGCAACGGCGCGTGTGACGGCTCGTCCGTCGGCGATCCCCCCGGACTCTGGTACGCCGACGAAGACGGGGACGGCGCCGGCGACCCGGCGACCGAGACGTTCACCGCGTGCCCGCCCCCGGGCTGGGTCGCGGTGGCCGGCGACTGCGACGACGCCGACCCTTCGCTCCACCCCGCCGCGCCCGAGGTGGCCGGAGACGGGGAGGATCAGGACTGCGACGGCAAGGACGAGGGGGTGTACGCCGGGTCGTGCGCCTGCGCCGGCGCGCCCGACCGAGGAGCCGCGCTGGTGCCGCTCGCCGTCGCCGCCGCCCTGCTGGTGCGGCGTCGGACCGCGGTCCGCCGCGGCGCCGTGGCATGATCCACGCTCTGGGGGGAGCTGTGTGGTTCGTCGGGTTGTCGTGGGCGGCGCCGCTGTCCGAGTCGGTGATCACCTTGAACGGGCCCGCACCGCAGATCGGCCCGTACTTCGGCCAGTCGGTGGCCGGGGTCGGCGACGTGAACGGCGACGGGTACGACGACGTGGTGGTGGGCGAGCCTCGCCGCGACGCCGACGCGGGCGCGGCGTACCTGTACCTCGGGTCGGCGACGGGGCTCGACCCCGGCGGCGCGATCGACCTCGTGAGCACCAACCCGCTCGCAGGCGCCCAGTTCGGGTTCGAGGTGGCAGGCGGCGACCTGAACGGCGACGGGCACTCCGACGTGGTGGTGGCCGCGCCGACCGAAGATCTCCCGCCGTACCTGTCCTCCGGGGCGTTCTACGTGTTCCCGGGCAGTCCGACCGGCGTGGGCGGCGGCATCCGCGCGATCCCCGAAGGCACCGGCACCGACCACACCGAGCCGCAGCCGCAGTTCGGCGCCGAGCTGTGCGTCGGGGACCTCGACGGTGACGGGTTCGACGACCTGGTGGTCGCCGCGCCGTTCGCCGACGGCGACCTGGTCGACAACGTGGGCCAGCTGTACGTGTACTACGGCAGCCCCTCCGGGATCGGCGGCCGGATCTCGGCGCTCGCGCCCGAGGCCACGGTCGAGGGGTCGAACTACGGCCGCGACCTGGCCTGCCGAGACGACATCGACGGCGACGCGATCCCCGACGTGGTGGTCTCCGCACCGTACGAGGGCCGGGGCACCGTGTTCGTACACGCGTCGAGCTGGCCCGACGACGCGCTCGAGAACGTCGACACCGGCACCACCGCGTTCGCGCTGTCCACGGGAGACATCGACGGCGACGACGTCACCGAGCTGACGGTGTTGTGGTGGGGCTCGGCGATCACCTGGTTCGACCGGTACTTCGACTTCGACGCGACCGGCGCGGTCACGGTCGAGCGGGCGGGGCTGGCCGACGCGAAGAAGGCGGTGGTCGTGGGCGACGTGGACGCCGACGGGTACGACGACGTGCTGGTCGGCGACTCGGAGCACGACAGCCCGGCCACCAACACCGGCTCGGCCGGCGTGTACTGGGGCGGGCCGTTCGGGGTCGACGCGTCTCTGAACGAGGCGCTGACCCGTCCGCTGCCGGAGGAGGAGGAGTCGTTCGGCAACCGGGTGGCCGCCGCCGGCGACGTGAACGGCGACGGGTACGCCGACCTGCTGGTCACCGCCGCGAACCCGTCGGTGGTGAGCCGGGTGTACCTGTACCTCGGCGGGTGTGACGACCCCGACGGAGACAGCGTGTGTGGGCGGGACTGCGCGCCCGACGACCCGGTGACCTTCCCCGGGTCGGCCGAGCTCGACGACCCGCTCGCGTGCACCCGCGACGCCGACGCCGACGGGTACGGAGACGCCGTCGCCGGCCTCGGGTACACCCCCGGCACCGACTGCGACGACGGTGATCCCACCGTGTACCCCGGCGCGGACGAGGTCCCGGGCGACGGCGTCGACCAGGACTGCGACGACGCCGACACCTGTTGGCTCGACGCGGACGGGGACGAGGTACACGGGGGCGGCACGATCGCGTCCGCCGACCTCGACTGCCTGGACCCGGCGGAGGTGCCCGCCGACGGCCCTGCCGGCGACTGCGACGACAGCGACGCCGACGTGTTCCCCGGCGCGCCCGAGCCGTGTGACGGGGTGGACTCGAACTGCGCCGACGGCACCGACGACGAGCCCACCACCACCGTGTACGAGGATGTCGACGGGGACGGGTTCGGGGACCCCGACGCGCCCGGGCAGGCGTGTGGGCCCGGCGACGGGTGGGTGGCCGACGCGACCGACTGCGACGACCTCGACGACGACGTGTTCCCGGGCGGGGTGCAGCTGTGTGACGGCCGGGACGGCGACTGCGACGGGTCCACCGACGGCGACGGCCCGGCGGACCTGTGGTACGCCGACCTGGACGAGGACGGCGCGGGCGACCCGGCGACCGAGACGTTCACCGCGTGCCCGCCCACGGGCTGGGTCCGCGCGGGCGACGACTGCGACGACGCCGACCCGGGGCGCAGCCCGACCACGCCCGAGCTCGCCGACGACGGGGTGGACCAGGACTGCGACGGCAAGGACGAGGGGGTGCACGCCGGCTCGTGCAGCTGCGCGGGATCACCAAATGGGGGAGCGGCGCTGGCGCTGGTCTCGTTCGGTCTCGGGCTGCTGCGCCGCCGGCGAACGGGTTAAGCGAGCGGCCTGGAGGTCTGATGTTCCGCGTTCTCACCGTCGCTGTCGGGCTCGCGTTCGCCACCCCCGCGCTCGCGTGCGGCGGCAAGCCGTGCGCCGAGTGTGACCACGCCGCCACCGGCGCGGTCGACTTCACCAAGGTCGACCAGGCCGCGGGCACCAAGCTGTCGCTCGGGATCGACGGCATGAAGTGCGGGAACTGCTCGAGCAAGGTCACCGCGGCGATCTCCGCGGTCCCGGGCGTGATCGCGGTGGTCGTGTCGCACGAGACGGGTGAGGCCCGGGTGGCGTACGACGCGGCGAAGACCACCCCCGACGCGCTGAAGAAGGCGGTCACCGACACCGGGTTCGCGCTGCGGGCGCCGAAGGCCGGCTGACCCCCGAGGAGAGGCTTCCTGCCCCTCCCCTCTCGCTTCGGGAGAGGGCCGGGGTGGACCTCCGAGGTGGATCGCCCTGAGTTGCACGGCTCGCGCCGGGTCAGATCACCATCTGCTCGACGTGCCCGATCGGGCGGCCGATCCGGAACGCGTCGAGCGGGATCGACTCCCCGTTCAGCGTGATCGACGGCAGGTCGGCGCCGGCCTCCGCCAGCGCGGCCGCCACCGCGGCGGTGAACGGCCCGAACATCGCGCCGTGCCCGCTGAACCCGACCAGCCGGATCAGGTTCGGCCGCTGCCGGTCGAACCCGAAGTACGGGTTGTGGTCGGGGGTGGTGCCGTAGTACCCGCAGGTCGTGGCCTGCAACCCAGCGAACTCCCCGATCGACGGCACCGCCTCGGCCAGCTCGCCCCACACGCCGTACGGCACCGCGTCGACCCCGCCGTCGTGGCCGAACCGGGGCTCGATCCGGTCCTGGTCCTCGTAGGTGAACCCGGGCTCGGCCGGCGCGTCGTGTGACTTGCCCATCAGCAGGGTCGCCGCGTTCTCCGGGCGGCAGTACACCCCGGTCGGGCCGATCACCAGCGGCATCCGGGCGAACGTGGCCTCGTCGAGGCTGCCGTCGCGCGCGAGGAACCACAGGTACCGCTTCAGCGGGTCGACCGGGAGCTCCTCGGCCCCGAGCACCGCCGAGGTGCGCCGGCCCCACGCGTTGGTGCAGTCCACGAACAGGTCGGCCGAGAACGAGCCGCGGGGGGTGGACACGGCCGCGATCCGATCGCCCGCGAGCGTGACCCCGACCACCTCGGCGTGGGCGACCACCCGGCCGCCGAGCGCGCGGACCCGCCGAGCGCCTTCGTTGTACACCAGGTGTGGCAACAGGAACCCGTCGGTGGGGCAGAACGTGCCGCCCACCAGCGACGGCCCGACCCACGGGAACACGCGCCGCAGCTCGTCGCCCGCGAGCGCCTCGACCTCTCTTAGGCCCGCCTCGCGCTGGAGCTCGACCACCCGCTGCGCGGCGGCCCACCGCCCCGGGTCGTCGTGCAGGAACAGGTACCCGTTCTGCACGATCGGGCTCGTGCCGTCCTCGACCTCGTCGCGGAACGCCCGGTAGAACGCGACCGCGTACCGCATCCCGCGCACCGAGTCCGGGGTGCTGAACTGCTGCCGGATCCCCGCCGCGGTGCGCGACGACGAGCCCGCGCCCACGTGGCGGGCCTCGAGCACCGTCACGTCCCACCCCGCCAGCGCGAGCTGGCGCGCGGTGAGCACCCCCGTGATCCCGCCGCCGATGCACACCGCGCTCCGACTCGCCATGCCCCGCTCCGCGTCCCCAGGGGAGCTAACCTACGGGCGACGCTGCCGGCCGTCGGCTAGGTGTCAGGACATGAGCGCCTCCGACACCCCGACCTCCTGGTGGCAGCTGCCGTTGCTGGTGGTGGCGTTGGTCGGGGTGGAGTGGATCGTCGAGCGCCAGTCGACGTCGGCCGCCCGCGACGCGGCCCTGCGCGCCGCCGACGCCGCCGCCGCCGCGACCGAGCTGCGCCTCGCCGACCTCGGGCCGCTCGAGGCGCGCCGCGGCCAGTGGCTCGCGAACGGGCGACCGGTCGACGCGGGGCGCCTGTCCGGGATCGGCGGGTTCGACGTGGCGCTCGCGGTCGACGCGGGCGCGTGCCCCCTGCCGTCGGCCGAGCGCGTGGTGCTGGTCGAGCGCCGGACCGCGAGCGGCTACGCCTACGATGGCCGCCAGTGGCGGGTCGTGCGGTGTGACCCGGTGCGCGACCGCCACGGCCAGGTGGCCGGCGTGCTCGCGGTGTCGGCCCCGGCCGCCGGGTTCGCCGGCAACCCGTGGCGGGTGCGCACCGTGCTGGTGCCGGCGCTCGCCGGGCTGTTCACCGCGGCGGCGGTCGGGTGGTGGCAGCTGCGCCGCGCCCGGCTCGAGGCGCACCAGCTGCGGCTCGCCGCGGCCGCCCACGCCACCCGCACCGACGCCTCGGCCGCGCTGGTGGTGCGGCGGGCCGAGGAGATCGACGCCGCCCGCGCCGACGCCGAGGCCGCCCGCGCCGACGCCGAGGCCGCGAACGAGGCCAAGCGGGTGTTCCTCGCGAACCTGAGCGCCGCGGTGCGGGCGCGGCTCGACGAGGTGTCGTCCACCGCGAGCCACCTGCGCGAGCAGCTCACCCCCGAGCTGCAGCGGGAGCTCGACCCGATCCTCGACGCCGCCGACCAGCTGTCGGCCACGGTCACCGAGGTGTCGGACCTGACGAAGATCGAGGCCGGCGAGCTCACCACCGACCTCGGTCGGTTCGACGTGCGCGAGCTGTTGGAGGAGCTGGTCGACGCGTTCCGCGCGCGGGCGGGCGCGAACGGCAACACGTTGAAGTTCGAGGTCGACCCCCACGTGAGCGACCTGACCGCCGACCGGGCGCGGGTGCGCCAGATGTTGTGGAACCTGCTGTCGAACGCGACCAAGTACACCGAGGGCGGCGAGATCGTGCTGTCCGCGTTCCAGGTGCGCGACACCGACGACGACCCGGAGCGGATCGGGTTCTCGGTGGTCGACACCGGGGTCGGGATGGACGAGGACGCGCTCGCCACCGCGTTCGACGCGTTCGTCCAGCACGACCGCTCGGGCTCGGGCACCGGCATCGGGCTCACGCTGGTGCGGGCGCTGGCCGAGCAGATGGGCGGCACGGTCGCGGCCGAGAGCAGCCCCGGCGTCGGGTCCGAGTTCACCGTGATCGTGCCGCGCGACCCGCGCCGGCAGTAGGAGGGCGCGATGTGGTGGATGCTCGCGTGCCGCGACCCGGTCGAACCGGCGACCGGGGCCTTGGCGTTCGACGGGGGCGCCCCGCGGAACCTGCTGATGATCTCGATCGACACCCTGCGGCGCGACCACGTGGACCGGTACGCGACCGACGGGGTCACCCGGATGGAGTTCCTGTCGGCGCGGCTCGCCGAAGGGGTCGCGCTCGACGACCACCAGCAGTGCGCGAACTGGACGTTCCACTCGGTGACCTGCACCCTGCTCGGGCGGCAGGTCGAGGAGCTCGGGTGGGTCGCGAAGCTCGCCGGCGACGGCCCGTCCCCGCTGCCGGGCGAGCGGCCGATGCTCGCGCGCCGGCTGCGCGACGCCGGGTTCCGCACCGCCCTCGCCTCGCCGATGTCGTGGATCGCGTCGGAGTGGAACAACACCCAGGGCTACACGCTCGACCTGCCGAGCGGCGTCGACACGTTGTCGGTGGTGCGCGGCGGCACCGAGGGGCTGCGCGAGAGCCTCGACGCCGAGCCGGCCGACCGGTGGTTCCTGCACCTGCACGTGTCCGAGCCCCACGCGACGTACTCCCCGCCCGAGGCGTACCGCGACGAGCTCGACGCGCTGCCGCCCGCCCCGTGGGACCTCGACGACCACGACACCCACTACGACGTGACCAAGGACCAGTGGCCGTCGATGACCCCCGAGGAGCAGGCGCTGCTCGAGAAGCACCTGCGGGTGCGGTACACGGGCGAGACCCGGTGGCTCGACGACGAGCTCGAGACCGCGTGGGCCGAGCTCGACGCCGGCGGGTGGCTCGACGACACGCTGGTCGTGTTCTGGACCGACCACGGCGAGCAGTTCTGGGAGCACGGCGCCCAGACCCACGCGTACGGGCTGAACGCCGAGGAGAACGACGGGATCGCCGGGTTCTGGGCGCGGGGCCTCGCGCCGGTGGCGTGGGGCGGCCCGACCCACGCGATCGATCTGGCGCCCACGATCCTCGACGCCCTCGGGCTGCCGGTGCCCGCCGACGGCACGTTGCCGGGCGCGGTGGTGGGCACTGCCCCGGCCGACCGGCCTCGGTTCACGTCGACCGCCGCGCGGTGGGGTCCGGCGGCCGCGGTCACCGTCGACGGGCTGAAGCTCGTGTACGCGTTCGACGGGACCCTGCGGGCGTTCGACCGGAGGGTCGACCGGGCCGAGCGGACCGACGTGTACGACGCGCAGGACCCGCGGTTCGACGCGCTGTGGGCCGAGCTGCGCCCGCGGGCCGAGCTCCTCGCCGGCGCGATCCCGGAGGTCGAACCCACCTGGCCGTGAGGGGAGCGGCCTCGATACGGGAGGGAGATGCCGACCCCACCCGTCCTGTCCGACCCTCCGGAGCCGCGCGCCCGCACCGGGGCGAAGTTCCGCCTCGTCAGTGACCACTCCCCCACCGGAGACCAGCCGGCCGCGATCGACGCGCTGGTGAAGGGCGTGCGCGGCGGCGCCACCCACCAGGTGCTGCTCGGGATCACCGGCTCGGGCAAGACGTTCACCGTGGCCAACGTGATCGCCACGCTGAACCGGCCCACCCTGGTGCTCGCGCCGAACAAGACCCTCGCCGCGCAGCTGTTCGGCGAGCTCAAGCGGCTGTTCCCGGAGAACGCGGTCGAGTACTTCGTCAGCTACTACGACTACTACCAGCCCGAGGCGTACGTCCCGTCGTCGGACACGTACATCGAGAAGGACTCGCTGATCAACGAGGCGATCGACCGGCTGCGCCACGCCGCCACCCGCTCGCTGCTCGAGCGGAACGACGTGATCATCGTGGCGTCGGTGAGCTGCATCTACGGCCTCGGGTCGGCCGAGGCGTACGAGGGGATGTTGCTGTACCTCGAGGCGGGCCAGCAGGTGCGCCGGCAGGACATCCTGTCGAAGCTGGTCGAGATCCAGTACGAGCGGAACGAGCAGGACTTCCACCGCGGCACGTTCCGCGCGCGCGGCGACGTGATCGACGTGTTCCCGGCGTACGAGGAAGACAAGGCGATCCGGATCGAGCTGTTCGGCGACGAGGTCGAGTCCATCCGAACGTTCGACCCGCTGCGGGGCAAGAGCCTCGACCCGCTCGACAAGATCGCGATCTACCCCGCGTCGCACTACGTCACCCCGAAGGAGAAGCTCGAGCGGGCGATGGGGTCGATCCGGACCGAGCTGGGCGAGCGGCTGGAGGAGCTGCGGCTGTCGAACAAGCTGCTCGAGGCGCAGCGGCTCGAGCAGCGCACCCTGTTCGACCTCGAGATGATCGGCGAGCTCGGGCGGTGCAAGGGGATCGAGAACTACAGCCGCCACCTGTCCGGTCGCGCGACCGGCGAGCCGCCGCCCACGCTGATCGAGTACTTCCCGCGGATCAAGAACCCGCTCGGGCTCGCCCCCACCGGCGAGCAGACCGACGGCTGGCTGCTGATCGTGGACGAGTCACACATCGCGATCCCGCAGGTGGGCGGGATGTTGCGCGGCGACCGCGCGCGCAAGGAGGTGCTGGTCGAGCACGGGTTCCGCCTGCCGTCCGCGCTCGACAACCGCCCGCTGTCGTTCGACGAGTTCGAGCAGCACATCCAGGTCGCGATCCACGTCAGCGCCACCCCCGGCCCGTGGGAGATGGAGCACGCCCAGGGGCAGGTGGTGCAGCAGCTGATCCGCCCCACCGGGCTGCTCGACCCGACGATCGAGGTGCGCCCGGCGCAGATCCAGGTCGACGACGCGCTGGCCGAGGTCCGGATCCGCGCCGGGCGGTCGGAGCGGTCGCTGGTCACGGTGCTCACCAAGCGGATGGCGCAGGAGCTCACCGACTACTGGCAGGAGCTCGGGGTGCGGGTGCGGTACCTGCACTCCGACGTGGACACGCTCGAGCGGATGGAGATCCTGCGCGAGCTGCGCCTCGGGGAGTTCGACGTGCTGGTGGGGATCAACCTGCTGCGCGAGGGCCTCGACCTGCCCGAGGTGAGCCTGGTGTGCATCCTCGACGCCGACAAGGAAGGGTTCCTCCGCAACGAGCGGAGCCTGATCCAGACGATCGGCCGCGCGGCCCGCAACGTGAACGGCCACGTGATCCTGTACGCGGACCACACGACCGACAACATGCGCAAGGCGATCGACGAGACCGAGCGCCGGCGTCGCCACCAGCAGGCATACAACGCCGAGCACGGGATCACCCCCACCACCATCCGCCGCGCGGTCGACTCCCCGCTGGCGTCGCTCGTGTCGGGCGACTTCGTGGAGGTCGAGCTCGAGCGCCCGAAGGCCCGCAAGGCCGGCGCCGACCCGATCCCGGAGGACCCGCGCCGGATCCCGAACCTGGTCAGCCAGCTGCGCAAGGAGATGAAGGCGGCGGCGGCGAAGCTCGAGTTCGAGCGCGCGGCCGAGCTGCGCGACCGGGTGAAGGAGCTCGAGCGGATGATGTTGGACCTCGGGATCGCCGGCGTCTGACGAGCGGCGGCCGCCGCGCTACGGGGTCGGCATGGACCTCCGACACGCGATGATCGTCGAGACCCGGCGCCAGCAACGCGGCCTCGCCGCGATCGTCACCGAGTCAGCCGAGCTGCTCGGCGGGGTCGCCGGCTGGGCCGGCCCCGGCGCGTGGGCGAACCAGGCGGTGGGCGTGGGCCTGTCCGGCCCGGTGACCGAGGCCGAGCTCGACGCGCTGGTCGCGTTCTACGCGGCGCGCGGCGCGCCGGCGAAGGTCGAGGTGCTTCCGATCGCCCACCCCACGTTGGTCGCGGGCCTCGCCGACCGGGGGTTCGTGGTGCGGCGGTTCGAGAACCTGTGGCTGCGCGAGCTGCCCGCGGGGGAGGACCTCCGGGCGCGCCTGACCCACGGGTGGCCCGCGGGCATCGAGCTGCGCGAGCTCCTCCCAGGAGAGGAGGAGCTGTTCACCGACGTCGCCGGCAGCGGGTTCGTGGCCCCGGGCGAGCGGATGAGTGAGGCCGAGCGCGCGGTCGGGCTGCGGATGCTCGAGAAGCCAGGGGTGGTGGCGGTGTTCGCGTGGGCCGGGCGCGAGCCCGCCGGGGCCGGCAGCTGCGCGGTCGACGGCGAGGCCGCGGGGCTGTTCGGCGCCACGGTGCTCCCGGAGTTCCGCCGCCGGGGCGTACAGCAGGCGCTGATCGTCGACCGGATGGAGCGCCTGCGCGCCCGCGGGGCGGGCGTCGTGTGCATCGAGAGCGAGCCCGGCCACGACACGGAGCGCAACGCCCACCGGCTGGGGTTCGAGCTGGCCGGGACCAAGGTGCTGCTCGAGCGCCCGGCATAGGAAATTGCTCCCGTCGATCCCCCTCTCCCCCGCAGGGGGAGAGGGTCGGGGTGAGGGGGAGCTACCGAGTGGAGGCGGCTCCGCTCCGGCCGACCCCGGTCCGGCTGGGCGCCTTCGTCGGCGCCACCACGTTCCGCGGGGTCGCGGTCATCGTCGAAGTCCGCGGCGGCGGGCTCGGAGCCGCGGTCGCCGGCGTGGGCGGCTCGGGCCACCGCTGCACCATCGTCGGGCTCCACCGGCACCGCCCCTTCAGCCACCGGACGGGCAGCCCCTTCTCGTACGCGCTGACGCACCGGGGATCCGGCGCGGCCCCCTGCGGCTCGGGCACCGACCTCGCGAGGGTGTCGGCGTAGTCGGCGGTGGCCTGCGCCCACGCCTCGAGCTGCTCCTGCACCGGCGCCTCGGGCGGGGTGAACGTGAACGCCGGCGGGTCGCCGAACCGGAACCCGGACCGCGCCCACGACGCCACCCGCAGCTCGCGCGCGAGCCACTCCTCGGTCACCCGCTCGGACAGCTCGTCGAACCGGGGCTCGAACGCCTGCACCAACGCCAGGTCCGCCTCGAACCCGCACACGTGCAGCGACAGCGGGGGCTCGACCAGGTCCACACACGCGATCTCGTCTGCCGGCTCGAGCGGCAGGATCCGCACCGCGGGGGCCTCGTCGGGGATGAGCGTGACCGGAGCGTCGACCACCGGCAGCGGGTCGCTCCGCCGCGCCGGGCTCGGCTCGCCCACCACCCGGGCCGGGATCGGCGCCAACAGGCTACCCGCGGCAGTCCACGCGGTCACCGGAGCCGCAGCGGGCGCCTCGGTCGGGCGCGCCACCGCGCCGTCGCCGGTGGTGAACCCGAGCGCCAGCGTCGCGGCGGCGATCGGCAACAGCCACCGGGCGCGCCGCGGGCGGGGCGACCGCCCCACGATCCGCTCCACCCGCTCGAGCAGCTCCCCGCCGTTCGCCGCGGCCGCCGCGTGCAGCGCGTGGAGCTCCGCGACCCGCGCCAGCGCGTGCGCGTACGGCAGCGGCGCGACCCGCGCGGTCACCTCGGCGTCGCACACCTGCTCGCGGGTCTGCCGCAGCCGGGCCGACAGCCACCAGGTGGCCGGGTGGTGGAACAGCGCCGCCTCGAACACGAGCTGCGCCGCGACCGCCAGTGGATCCCACCGGCGCAGGTGCACCAGCTCGTGCAGCAGCAACGACTCGAGCTGGTCGGCGGGGAGCCGCGCGAGCAGCCCCGCCGGCACCAGCACCGCCCGGCGCACCACCCCGATCGCCATCGGCGACCAGCCGTCCGACACGATCCGCAGCTCGACGCCGCGCAGCCCGAGCTCCGACGCCAGGCGCTCGAACCCGCGGGTCAGCGCCGGCGGCGCGGCGATCGACGTCGCGCGCACCCACTCCACCCGCAGCCCCTCGAACCCGAGCCGCGCGACCGAGGTGGTCACCCCGATCGCCCACGCGACCGCCACCGCCGCGGTCCACCCGGGCGTCGGGCCCGGCGCCGCGTCGTTCGACGCGAGCGCCCACGCGGTGAGCAGCGGCGCCACCACCGACGCCACCGCCGCCAGCTCGTACACCCGCAGCCGCTCGATCGCAGGCCGGTGGTGCAGCCGGTCGGCCACCACCGCCGCCGCGACCGCGATCGCCGCCTGCTCCCACAACGAGTGGATCAGGGTCAACGCGAGGAGTTGGATCATCGGGCCTCCGTATCCCCACTGTGCCGCGGTCCCGGTTCGGCGTCAACGATGATCTTCGTACTTCATCGTTCGTATGATGAACGACCAGCTTCGAATCACGGACATTCCTGATCGTACACCGTGACCTGGTCGTTCCCGCTCCGGCAGTCCCCCGCGCCGGCGACGGTGACCTCCCACGCGCCGGGGCTCGGATCGACCTCGAACGACACCTCGACCGACGCGCCGGAGGCGAGCTCGGGCAAGGCCTGCTCGGCGACCACCACCCCGTCCGCGGACAGCGCCACCGACACGCCGGCCGGCGCCGCGGCGTCGCCCCGGTTGTCGACCTGGAGCACCACGACCTGCAGCGCGTCACACGACGCCGTACACCCGCCGACCCAGGTCACCGCGAGGTCGAACCCGGGGGCGGGCGGGTCGGCCGGCCCGGTGACCGCCCGCGCGTGGAACCCCGCGTCGAGCCAGGTGGGGGCGAGCGTGGCCACCCCGTCCGCGTCGATCCGGCCCTCGCTGTAGTCGAACGCACCCCACGCGGGCCCCGCGCCCGCCCACCGCGCGTTCGCGTAGATCCTCGCCTCGTCGCCGTCGCCCACCACGACCTCGGCGTGGCCGTCGCCGTCCACGTCCAACACCAGCGGCAGCGTCTCGTCGTCCTCGGTCACCCCGAGGCGGTCCGCGTACCGGAGCGCGCCGGTGCGCCCGTCGAGGATCACGAGGTCGGCCGCGAGCCGGATCACCACCTCGGACGCCCCGTCGTCGTCGAAGTCGAACGCCGCGCAGCTCGTGCTGTTCCCCGGCTCGGCCACCGACCACCCCACGGTCCCGTCGGCTTCGAACAGGAACACGTGGTCGTAGGTGCCGAACACGACCTCGGACGCGCCGTCGCCGTCGAAGTCGGCGACACACGGCGAACCTCCCCCGCTGTCACCGGTCGGCCACACGCCGATCGGCTGACCGTCGTGCTCGAACACGTGCAGCGCGCCGGTGTGCACCCACAGGACCTCGGCCTCCGGGTCGGCGTCGAGCTGGGCGGTGGCCGGCTGGGTGTCGTGGTCCGCGTACGGGTCGCTCGTGTCGAAGCCCGCGCTCCACACCACCGCGCCGGTGGGATCGAACACCGCGCCCGACATCAACACCTCGCCGACGCCGTCCTGCTCGAGGTCGGCCAGCAGGTGGGTGCCCTCGGGCATCTTCAGCGGGGTGTCGATCGCGCCGACCCACGCGCCGGTGCCGCCGTCGAACAGGACGTTGTCGCAGGTGACGTCGGGGACGCCGTCGCCGTCGAGGTCGGCGGCGGTGAGGAAGCACCATCCGCCGTAGGTCACCCCGAAGTTGTACGGCTCCGAAGCCCACAGCTCGGCCCCGGACCGGTCGACCGCCCGCACCACGTAGTCGCCGAAGTCCGGGTCCGCGGTGTCGAGGATTTGGTACCCGTACACGATCTCCGGGCCGGGCACCCCGTCGACGTCGACGAGCGCGAGCCCGTTGCCGGGGCCCCTCAGCCCGAGGTCGAGCTCGACCGCGCCGGTCACCGCGTCCACCGCGACCAGGCCGGCGCTCGACACCGCGACCAACGTGGCGCCGTCGGCCCCGGTGAGGGCGCCGTCCCCGTCGTGGTCGACCAGCGGCGCCGCGAACAGACCCGCGTCGGGGTCGAGGCCGAGCGGCACGACCCGCACGCCCACGTCCCACCACGAGGCACACGCGGCGACCTCGACCGGCGCTGGGGTGACCACCGGCTCACACGCGTCGTCCACGCAGTCCGCGACCGTGTCCCCGTCGATGTCCAGGAACCCCTCGTCCACCGTCGCGTCTCCGTCGTCGTCGACGCCGTTGCACACCTCGACCGCCGGGGGCGTCGTGGGGTCGGGATCCGGCCCGCCCTTCGGAGAGGGCTGCTCCACACAGGCCAGCGCGAGCCACATTCGAACCTCCGGCGGTGGGTGTCGCCGCGCCGCGCTCCCTTCGTCAACACCCGGTCAACCCCGCGGTGGGTGACGGCGGTGCCCGCGCCGTGCCATCCTCCGGAGCGTGGGAGAGCCGGAATGACGCGTCCGCTGATCGCTGGGGTCGTGCTGTGGGGGCTGTGCAGCGAGGCGTACGCGCAGGTGTGGGTCGCGCCGCGCCGGCCCGGGCAGTCGATCGTGCGGAACACCGACCAGGAGTGGAAGACGCTCGAGCTGCTGGTGGACGCCGAGATCGACGGGCACAAGGCCGGCGGGGTGCGGCTGTTCTACTACGCGTCGGAGGAAGAGACCGCGCGGCGCGCCGCGGCGCAGATCGAGGACGCGTATCGGATGCTGGCGGAGAAGTTCGACTTCGTGCCGAACAAGCGGTTCGACTACGTGCTGTACGCCACGTACCAAGAGTTCCTGCGGACGAACCTGTTCCCGACGCAAGAGGGCGTGCTCGGGATCACCGCGACCCAGGGCCTGCACATGGCGGTGCCGTACTTCGGCGACCACCAGACGTTCCTGCACACCTCGACCCACGAGCTCGCGCACGAGTTCATGTTGCAGAAGGTGCGCGCCGCGGCGAAGGAGACCGACACCTGGCGCGACCCGCTCGACGCGATGCCGCTGTGGTTCGTCGAGGGCCTCGCCGAGTACATGTCGACCGGGCCGATCGACGGGGAGAACGCGCTGCGGGTGCGCGACCTCGTCACCTACCCCGACCTGTACACCGGGCACGGCCTGCTGTCGTTCTGGGACGACTGGCCGGGCTACACATTGTGGACGTACCAAGCGGGGCACGCCCGGATCACGTTCCTCGAGGAGGTGTACGGGGCCGGCACGGTGGTGGAGCTGATGGCCCTGTCGCCGGCGATGGTCAGTGACCAGGGGCTCGCGGCGCGGATCCAGCGGTTCGACCGGCTGCTGCAGGAGATCACCGGCGACGAGCCCGAGCGGATCGCGGAGCGGTTCGACGACTGGATCAAGCGCCGCACGTTCCAGGAGTGGCTCGACTCGGACCAGACGCTCGGCGACATCGAGCTGCTCGAGCAGGTCGTCGGGGTGCCGCTGGCGCTCGACGCGAGCCCCGACGGCAACCTCGTCGCGTACCGGTCGATCGCGCCCGACACCGGCCGCAGCGCGCTGTACGTGACCGACTGGCGCGCGCCCGGCACCACCCGGCGGATCGCGGCGGACGGGCGGCCCGGGGTCGAGTCGTTGCACCCGATCGACCCGCGGAACTTCGACGTGGACCAGGAGCGGATCGCGTACGTGGCGGAGGCGCGCGGCCGCGATCGGCTGGTGGTGCAGGCGCTCGACTACGAGGCCACCGAGGAGAAGGGGGTGGCGCCGGGCGAGCCGGAGATCGGCGACGGCGAGATCGACCTGCCGCTGAAGCCCCCGGAGAACCCGAAGTACTGGCGGGTGAAGCTCAAGAAGGGCGCGCGCCGGATCGTACACCTCGACGACGTGCACGTGGTGGCGGCGAACTCGGTCGCGCTCGAGCCCGGCGGGGAGCGGGTCGCGTTCGTGGGGCTGACCACCGAGGGGTCACGCGATCTGTTCCTGGCCGACCCGCGCACCGACACCGTGGTCCAGCTCACCCGCGACGTGTACGCCGAGCGCGACGTGGCGTGGGGCAAGGACGGGCTGGTGTTCGCGTCGGACGCGTCCGCCGACGGCGACCTGCAGCTGTTCCGGCTCGACCCCGACCACCCCGAAGTGGTGGTGCGCCTCACCGACGGCGACGGCGACCACCTGTCCCCCACGGTGCTCGAGGACGGCACCGTGGTGTACACCGGCCAGCACGGCGACCGGGCCGACCTGTTCGCGACGTACGAGGGCGAGACGGTGCGGCTCACCGACCTGCCGACCGGCGCGTACGAGCCCGCCACCGGCCCCGACGACGCGTTGTGGTCGCTGGTGCTGGCGCGGGGCCAGCTGCGTCCGGCGTTGATCGACGCGAAGAACCAGCGCGCGATCACCGCCGACGGGCCTCGGGGCGCGATGGGGCCCGACGTGCGGCTGCCCACCCGCGAGCTCGACGGGTCTTCGGCGTACCGGCCGCTCGACGTGCGGAACTGGGGCATCGACGGCGGGTTCGCCGCGCTCGGGGCCGGGCCGGGCGGGGTGTACGGGCAGCTGTACCTGTCGTTCTCGGACCGGCTGCGCGACCACGCGATGTTGGTGGTGGCCGAGGCGTACGGCACGCCCGAGCTCACCGACGCGCAGATCTTGTACCTCGACCAGCGGGCCCGGCTCACCTGGGGCGCCGGCCCGTTCCACAGCCTGCGGTTCCGGCTCGACCAGACCGTGCCCGACTCGCCGTTCCTGTTCCAGTCGGGCGAGCGGTTCTACGGGGCGATGGGGTCACTGCGGTACCCGCTGAACCGGTTCGTGTACGCGCAGGCCGACGCGAGCGTGGGCGGCGTGTCGTACTTCCTGTTCGACGACACCGCGACGCTGCTGGCCGACGGGGAGCTCAACGGCACCGGGATCGACCTGCTGTCGCGGTGGGAGGACGCGAACCCCTCCCCGCGGTTCCAGACCGAGGGCGCGCTGCGGCTCGGGGTCGACACCACCCGGTACCACCCGAAGACCGGGCCGGTGGCCGGCACGTCGGTGCTGCTCGAGGGCACGCTCGGGGTGCAGCCGCTCGACGACCAGCTGTTCGCGAGCGCGCGGATCGACGCGCAGCAGTACTTCCCGATCCCGTTGGTCTCGGGCGGCAACCTCGGGCTGCGGGCGTCGGCCGCGACCAGCGGCGGCGGGCAGTACGCGATCGGCTACTGGCTGTCGTCGTACGACACGCTGCGCGCGTACAACTGGGGCGACCCCGCGCTGCTCGGGCGGCACTACTGGTTCACCAACGCCGAGGTCCAGGTGCCGCTCGACGTGTTGGTGCGGCTCGCGGTGGCGTCGGGGATCGAGGGGGTGGCCGGGCTCGACTTCGGCGGGGTGTCGGACGACCTGAACCTGTTGTGGGACGAGCGGGTGCTCGACGGCGCCCTGGGGACGAACTTCATCCTCGGGCCGCTGGTGCTGCGGCTGCACTTCGCGCGCGCGATCGACGTGGGGGCGACCCTGCCGGAGACGCCCACGCCGTGGGTCACCAACTTCTCGATCAGCTGGCTGTCGTTCTGACCCAGAGATACCACCGGGCGCCTGCAGGTTGATCGGCGGTCGCCGCGGAGCTTGCGGACTTCTCGCTCGGCGTGCGAGCTGGGCGAAGGGGGCAGCGCCATACCCCACTGGTCGTACCGGTCGCGGCACGACCGTAGCCGGTCAGGGGCAGTCCACCGGCGGGTCGCCTGTGGGGAGGCACAGGTCCCCGAACAGGTCCCCTGCCACGCCCGCAGCGCACTTGCCCGAATCCTCGAGCGCCGGGTAGCCGTTCGTGAAGGGGGGATCCGGTCGTGAGTCCCCCAGGCGGCAGGCAGCTGCGGCGGCGGCGGCGTGTTCCCTCCGTGTACCACCGCGTCCTCCGTGGTCGAACGTTCGTTACAACCACGGAGGACGCCGAGGCTCACGGAGGAGTCGCCGCCGCCAAAATCGCTGTTGTACGAATCGAATCAGGCGATCCGGTTCGATTGGCGATCAACCAGACTTGCTCCCGGCGGCTCGCTGTGGCGGGATGCTGAGCACCCGCGTGTTCGTGGTGGTCGGCGCTGTCGACACTCTCCCCATGTGGGACAGACTCGGAGCGGGCACGACTCGTCACCCGCAGCCCCCGGGGCGCGTCGCCCCGTCCGCCGCCACACACCCGCGCCACAACGACAGCTCGAGCCGGTCGTAGTGGTCGTCGCGGGCGTAGTCGAGCGCGAGCGCGCACGGCCGCCCCTCCGCGTGCACCGCCATCGGCGAGCCGAGCTGCCGCTCCACCCCCGGCTCGGTCCACGTGTCGTCGATCGGGCGGGTGTGCACCACCGGCCGCACCCCGCCCGGGCAGGTCAACGTGGTGGTGACCACGGCGGACTCGAACGCGCCGTGCGCCGGCTGCGGGACCTCGACCCGCAGGCGGTAGTCCACGCTCACCCCGCTCCGCGACCACGCAGCCGACACCGCGCTCACCGACACCGGCGCGCGGGCGGGGTCGGGGGTCGGCGCCTCCGCACACGGGCGCGGGCGGACCGAGTCGGTGAGGCACGCCACCGCCGCGCTCGGCGTCCCACCGGCCAGGTGGTCGAACCCGAGCTGGCACGGGGGGGACGGGGGCACGTCGACGGTGATCCCGAACGCTCCGTCGACGTTGGCCAGGGTGGCGTCGGCGATCCACACCCCGTCGACGCGGCAGCGGGCCCGCACGGTGAGGGCGCCCGCCGGCGCCACGCCCTCGACCCGCAGGCCGCGAGGGCTCGGGGTCGCCCGGAGGTCCGCGAGGGGCAGCGGCCCAGGGGGTGGCAAGGGCACGATCACGTACCTCTGATCGGGCACGAGCGGCTGGTCGCCGACCCGCACGTTCACCACCTGACGGTCCCGCACCACCAGCGAGACCGGACGCTGGTCGGCGCCCACCCCAGCGAGCGCGACCGGCCACAGCCCCCACCCGCGGTGGGGGGCCCAGGTGACCGGCGCGACGTCGCGCAGGTGCAGCCGGTCGACGCGCTTGGTGAACCGCGCGGGGTCGAACCCGCCGGGCGGCGCTACGTCCACCCCCAGGTCCCGGAACGCGGCGCCGTCCTCGCCCTCGGCCACCGCGGCGAGCCATCGATCGGCGGTGCGCTCGGGCCCACACGCGACCAGCCACACCAACGAGTACACCCGACCTCCGAGCGCGGAGGGTACAACGCCACCCGACGACCGGCGGACGGTTAGGGGCCGGCGGCGGGGGACCGATGGGGCGCGGCGCGTGGATCGCGACGGCCGGGGCGCTGCTCGCC
>JBEBJC010000489.1:0-6259 GCA_040080105.1 Myxococcota bacterium | reverse complement strand
GCGCTGAGGATGGGCGCCTACGAGAGAGGCGTTCGCCGGCGGATCCTGCTCGTCGGCGACAACGATTATCCAGCCGTCGGCTCGGCGCGCGGCTCCGCGCGCGGCGCGGGCGTCGGGTCCTCGGTCGGCACGGCCACCGGCTCGACCGAGGGCGGGGGCTCGATCGCGGTCTGGCGCGGCGGAGCGGGCTCGGCCGGCGACACTGCGACCGCGGGCGCGGGGGGGCGGAGCAGCGCGAACCCGCCCACCGCGAGCAGCGCCACCAGCGCCGCGGTGGGCGCGGAGACCAGGCCGACCGCCAGCCACCACCGCGCGCGACGGGGGACCCGCAGCGGAAGTTCGTCGGCCCAGGTCACCGCCGACCGGTTCTCGAGCGGGACCGGCGGCGCTCCGGAGGCGCTCACACACAGCGCGCGCGCCATCGACAACGTCGGCGCGTCCCAGATCGGGGGCGGCCGGTGGAACACCGCCGCGATCTGCTCGTCCGGGACGTCGCCGCACCACACCTCGAGCACCGCGTCGACCGATGGGAACCGCGTCGCCCGGTCGGTTTGCAGCGCGCCCTCGATCGCCCGCTCCATCCGCTGCGGGAGGTTCGGCACCAGCGACCGGACCGGCGTGTACTCGCCCCGGGTCACCTTCGCGAAGATCTCCGACGTGGTGAGCCCGTTGAACGCGCGGTTGCGGGTGCACAGCTCGTACAGCAGCGCGCCGAGGGACCACACGTCGGTGCGGGCGTCGACCGAGCTCGCGTCGTCGAACTGCTCGGGCGACATGTACGACGGGGTGCCCATCACCGTGCCCATCCGGGTCTGCGCGCCCGGGTCCGCGTCGACGAGCTTCACCAAGCCGAAGTCGGCGACCTTCGGCTCGAGCGCGTGGTCGGTCACCGCGATCAGCACGTTCGCCGGCTTCAGGTCGCGGTGGATCGCGCCGCACCGGTGCGCGTGCGCGACCCCGCGCAGCAGGCCGCGCGCGAGCAGATCGATCTGCGGGAACGTCGGCGCACACGCCGCGATGAACTGGTCGAGCGCGGGCCCGCGCACGTACTCCAGCACCAGGCCCGGCTTGCCCTCGTGCTCGATCACGTCGGTCACCGCGACCAGGTTGGGGTGGCGGATCGTCGCCTGCACCCGGGCCTCTCGCTCGGCCCGCCGCCGCACGCCGGGTCGGTCGACCGACAGCAGCTTCAGCGCGTGCAACGTGCCGAGCCTCCGGTGGCGGGCCAGGTACACGGTGGCCATCCCGCCGGCGCCGAGCACCCCCTCGATCTCCCACCGGTCGACCGCCGTCCCGGGTTCGAGCAGCTGCGGCTCGTCCTCCACGGTCATCGGCCCACCGTCCAGCCGAGGCCCAGGCCGGCGCACCCCACGCCGAGCAGCGCCGCGCTGCCCACGGTCAGGGTGTTGGCGCGGGCCTGCACCGCGCGGGCCTCGTCGAGGTCCCGGGTCCGCTCCAGGCCGGCGCCCACCGCGAACGCGGCCCCATACGCCGCACCTCCGGCCACCACCCCGGCGACCCCCAACGAGACGAGGTTCCGGCGAGACTTGTACGCCGGGTCGTAGTCCGGCAGCGGCTCGTCGGGCCGGACGTACCACGAGGCGCGCACGTCTCCGTCGCCGCCGACCCACTGGACGAACGACGGACGCTCCGGGCGCCGGGCGTCGGGCGTCCCGTCGAACACGAGCCCGCCGTCGCGCGGGGGCACCGCGCGGCTCGCCCCGGGCGATTCGGCTGCGGCCGCCGCCAGCGCCTCCGGGAACCAGCCGGGGGGCTCCGGCCAACCCGGCTCGATCTGGCGCGCGGCCGCCAACGCCACGACGCCGTCGGCGGTGGCCCCGCGGACCCAGCTCTCGAGCGCGTACGCGCGGTGGATGCGCGCGGCCGTGCCCGGCGGGACCACCTCGGTCACACACGGCAACAGCAGGTGCAGCTCGTCGACCCCGCGGACGAACTCCAGGTCGTCCAGCGCCGCCCAGCTCGCCTCGATCCGTTCGAGCGCCGCGTCGATCCGCTCGGCGTCGACCCGGATCGAGCACGGCTCCGACGCGTGGGCGGCGAACCACCAGCCGAGCATTCCCGACGCTCCTACGAAGAAGTTCGTACGGCACATGCTACCCGCGCCCGACGAGCCCCGACAACCGAATCCGCGCGCGACAGCCCGTGACATGCCGCGCGGCGCTCTCCAAGTGATGTGGGGCCAGCAGCGCGGAGCGTAAACGTGATCCTGTGGTGGTGGTTGGCGTGTGGTCACGAGCCCGCGGCCGTGCCTCCGGGCGCCCCTGCGGCGACGGCGGTGCGGGTGGTGACGGTGGCGTCGGCCCCCACCACCGACCAGCTCACCCTGACCGGGGCGGTCGAGGCCGAAGACAGCGCCGAGGTGGTGACCGAGGCGGGCGGGCCGGTGGCCGAGGTCGGGTTCGATCACGGCCAGAAGGTGGCGAAGGGCGACGTTCTGGTCAAGCTGCGGGCGGCGGCGCAGAACGCAGCGGTGGCCGAGGCCGTCGCCCGGCACGACCTCGCCGCGTCCCAGCTCGAGCGGACGAAGGGGCTGGCCGACCGGCAGAACGCGAGCCGCGCCGACCTCGACAAGGCGTCGGCCGAGCTGGCGCTGGCGGCGGCGCAGCTCGATCGGGCGCGCGAGGAGCAGCGCAAGACCTGGGTCCGCGCCCCGTTCGACGGGGTGGTCGGCCTGCGCGAGGTGTCGCCGGGGGAGGTGGTGAGCGCCGGGCGGGTGGTCACGCGGATCGAGGCCGTCGATCGGGTGGTGGTGGACGTGGCCGCGCCGGAGCGGTGGCTGTCGCGCCTGTCGGTGGGGCTCCCGGCGACCGTCGGCGTCGACGCGCTCCCTGGCGACGCGTTCGTGGGCGAGGTGATCTTCGTCGGCCCGCGGGTCGACGCGGACACCCGAACCGCTCCGGTGCGGATCCGGGTGCCGAACCCGGACGGGAAGCTGCGCCCGGGGCTGTCTGCCGAGGTCACGGTCACCACCGGCGCCGTCCCCGACGCGATCCTGCTGCCGGCGCAGGCGGTGGTGGCGAGCGCGCTCGGCAACGCGGTGTGGGTGGTGAAGGAGGGCACCGCCGACCGTCGCCCGGTGGAGCTCGGCGAGCGGACCGCCGACCAGGTGCGGATCGTCGGCGGGCTCCAGCCCGGAGACCAGGTGGTGGTCGAGGGGTTGATCCGCCTCCGCCCGGGCGCTGCGGTGCAGGTGGCCGGGGAGGGGCGATGAGCTGGACCGACCGGTTCGTCCTCCGCCCGGTGCTCGCGGCGGTGGTGTCGCTGGTGCTGGTGCTGCTCGGCGCGGTCGCGTTCCAGCGGCTGCCGGTGCGCGAGACCCCCGAGCTGCAGGCGCCCACGGTGACCGTGACCACCAGCTGGCCCGGCGCCGACCCGTCGATCGTCGAGTCCGACGTGACCGAGATCCTCGAGCGCGAGGTGAACGGGATCGCCGGGGTCCGGACGCTCACCTCGACCAGCCGCGAGGGGGTGTCGCAGATCGTGGTGGAGTTCGAGCTCGAGCGCGACCTCGAGGAGGCGGCGAACGACGTGCGTGCGCGGGTGGCGCGCGCGCGGCGCAACCTGCCCGACGACGTGGACGAGCCGGTGGTCGACAAGGCCGACGCCGACACCCAGCCGGTGATGTTCCTGCGGCTCGCCGACCCGAACAAGGACCTGCTCGAGCTGACCGAGATCGCCGACACCCTGGTGCGCGAGCGCCTCCAGACGATCGGCGGGGTGTCGACGGTCGAGATCTACGGCGAGCAGAAGTACGCGATGCGGGTCGAGCTCGATCCGG
Source organism: Myxococcota bacterium (assembly GCA_040080105.1). Lineage (GTDB taxonomy): Bacteria > Myxococcota_A > UBA796 > UBA796 > JACKER01. Next base: position 2,460 of record JBEBJC010000489.1, on the reverse strand, counting down.
CGGCGCTGGCGGCGCGCGGGATCGACGTGGACCGGATCGAGCAGGCGCTCGGCGCGGGGAACGTGGACGCCCCGGGCGGCCGGCTCGAGGGGGGAGCGATCGAGCTCACCGTGCGGGTCGACGCGGGCGTCACCACGCCCGAGCAGTTCGAGCAGCTGGTGGTGGCCGAGCGCGACGGCGCGATCGTGCGGCTGGGCGACGTGGCGAGCGTCCGCCTCGGCGCGGTGAACGAGCGGACCGCGGCGCGCGCCGACGGGATCCCGTCGATCTCGGTGGCGGTGATCCCCCAGGCGCAGGCGAACATCCTCGACATCTCCGACGACGTACACCAGCGGCTCACCGGGATCGTCGACGACCTGCCCGAGGGCACGAGCCTGGTGCCGACGTACGACCGCACCGACGCGGTCCGCTCGTCGATCACCGAGGTCGAGGAGACCCTGGTGGTCGCGTTCGTGCTGGTGGTGCTGGTGATCTTCGCGTTCTTGCGCGACCTGCGCAGCACGATCGTGCCGGCGGTGGCGATCCCGGTGTCGCTGGTCGGCACGTTCCTGTTCCTGTGGGTCGCCGGGTTCTCGATCAACGTGTTCACGTTGTTCGGGTTGGTGCTGGCGATCGGGCTGGTGGTCGACGACGCGATCGTCGTGCTCGAGAACATCCACCGCCACCTCGAGCAGGGCCTGCCGCCGATCGAGGCCGCGCTGCAGGGCACCCGCCAGATCGCGTTCGCGGTGATCGCGACCACGGTGTCGCTGGTGGTCGTGTTCCTGCCGATCGTGTTCACCGGGGGCACGACCGGGCGCCTGTTCCTCGAGTTCGGCGCCACGGTCGGTGTGTCGGTCGCGCTGTCGGGGGTGGTCGCGCTCACGCTGACCCCGATGTTGTCGTCGCGGCTGCTGCGGGCGACCCACGGCGAGGGCGGGTGGTGGTACCGGTGGTCGGGCGCGGCGCTGGCCGGCCTCGAGCGCGCGTTCGCCCGTTCCCTCGAGCGGTTCGCCGCGGTGCCGGCGCTCGCGTACGGCGCGGTGGGGGCGGCGCTCGTCGCAGGAGGCATCGGGTTCCGCCTGCTGCCGCGTGAGTTCCTGCCGCTCGAGGACCGGAACATGTTCATGATGCGGGTGCTCGCCCCGGAGGGCACGAGCTTCGCGTACATGAACGCCCGGATGGCGGAGCTCGAGCCCGAGCTGATGGACGCGGTGCCCGAGCGCAAGACGTTGCTCACCCGGGTGGCGTCGGGGCCGGGCGGGGTGGCCGCGCCGGCGAACACCGGGATGTTCGTGATGGCGCTCGCGCCGAAGGAGGACCGCGGGCGGTCCCAGCAGCAGATCGTCGACGCGGTGCGGGCGGAGCTCGCCGGGGTGACCGCGTTCCTGGTGATCCCGACCCAGCCGCCGATCGTCGGTCGCGGGTTCTCGTCCCCGCTGCAGTTCGTGGTGCAGCACCCCGACTTCGACGCGCTCGCGTCGGCGTTGCCCGACTTCGTGGCGAAGGTGCGCAAGGTGCCCGGGCTGTCGGCGGTCAACGAAGACCTGAAGCTGAACCGGCCCGAGCTGCGGGTGCAGATCGCGCGCGACCGCGCCGCCGCGGCAGGGGTCAGCCCGCGGACGATCGCGCGCACGCTGCAGATCCTCACGTCGAACCTGGAGCTGTCGAGGTTCAAGCGAGGGAACCGTTCGTACCCGGTGCTGGTCGGGCTCGCGGCCGAACACCGGGGCTCGCCCGACACCCTGCAGCGGATCGAGGTGCGCGCCGGCAACGGCGAGATGGTGCCGCTCGGCAACTTCGTCGACCTGGTCGAGCAGAGCGGCGCGTCGGCGCGGTACCACTTCGATCGCGCCCCGTCGGCGACGATCTCGGCCAACCTGGACGGGATCACGCTCGGGACCGCGATCGAGCGGGTGTCCGCCCTGGCCGAGGCCGAGCTCCCGGCCGGGTTCCGCACCGCGCTCGCCGGGGAGTCGCGCGAGTTCGCCGACAGCAACCAGGCGCTGCTCGCGATGTTCGGGCTCGCGGTGGTGCTGGTGTACCTGACGCTGGCGGCCCAGTTCGACAGCTTCGTCGACCCGCTCGCGATCCTGGTGTCGGTGCCGCTCGCGCTCGCCGGGGCGTTCGTGGGGTTGGCGGCGTTCGGGATGACGTTGTCGTTCTTCGCCCAGATCGGGCTCATCCTGCTCGTGGGGTTGGTGACGAAGAACGGGATCCTGATCGTGGAGTACGCGGTGCAGCTGCAGCACGAGCAGCAGCTGTCGCGGCGGGACAGCGCGTTGGCGAGCGCGCGGATCCGGTTCCGGCCGGTGTTGATGACGTCGGTCGCCACGGTGGTCGGGGCGCTGCCGATCGCCCTCGGGTTCTCGTCGGCGTCGCGGGCCCCGCTCGGGGTGGCGGTGGTGGCGGGGATGACGCTGGCCACCGTGCTCACGCTGTACGTGACCCCGGTGATCCACGCGACCACCGGCGGCCTGG
>JBEBJC010000488.1:0-6266 GCA_040080105.1 Myxococcota bacterium | reverse complement strand
GCACCGACCGCACGACTCGTGCTACCCTCCAGCCCATGCCCAGGGAAGCCGGCGATGCAGCGGGACCATGGCGGAGGCCCTTATCCTACCTGTCCCCCCGTGGCTCCTGCGGTGCAAGGCCGGTTCGCTCGCCCCCGAGTGCGTCACGAACTCCGACACAGACACCTACCCCGACGACTGCAATGACAGCGACCGGAACAACAACCCTGGGATCGACGTCCGGTCCGGCGCGGTCGACGAGACCCCCGGCTTCGGCGCCGTCGTCGACAAGAACTTCGACCGCTGGCCGCGGTGAGGAGAGCCCCATGTCCAACGTGATGTCCAAGGTGCTGGCGGTCGCGCTGATCGGGTTCGCGATCGGCGCCGGCGCGACCCCCACGACCGATCTCGGCCAGCTGAAGCAGGTGCTCGCCGCCGCGAGCCGCCTTTACCTGTACCTGCCGCTCACCCACCGACCCGACTCGGGGGCCACCCCCGGGCATGGGACCACGAGCTGGGGCAGCCTGCACGTCGACATCGCCGCTCGCAAGCTCGCGCTCGACGGGCCGGGGTTCCGTTACCGCTACGCGGCCGGCAGGACCACGTTCCACGACCGGACGATGGGCCGGTCGACGCCGGCGATGCGGGTGCCGGTCGCCGACGCGATGTTCGGCGCCGCCCTCACCCAGCTCGACCAGGGCTTCGCGAACGCGACCTGGACCCGCCGCGACCCGCCGGTGGTGGCGCCCGGACTCGAGGCGCACCACGGTCAGTCGTGGTGGCAGATGGCGCTGCCGGACGCGTGGGACGATCCGTACCGGATCTTCGTCCAGCTCACCCCGACGCCCGGGTGTGAGGTGTGGCAGGTCGCGGTGCTGTACGCCGAGGTCGATCGGATCGTACAGATCGGGAACCCCGTCGGCGGAGCCGGGTGGCTCGACCTGCGGTTCCCCCTGTGCGAGCGGATGCAGATCGACCCGTACTTCCAGCAGTCGCGGTACGGGGCGCCGGCCGATCCATTCGCCGAGACGCTGTTCCTGCAGCGCACGCTGCACGTCGACGAGTTCCGACCGGTGTGGTGAAGACGGCACCGGTCCGGCGCGCCCACGAGGGTCGAGCGCGGCGGCGAGGAACGGGTGATGTGTTTCGCCGCGGTCCGACATCACTCCACAACGTCACGCCGTCGGCGCCGGGCGGCTGCGCGACCCCGCGCTCCGACATCGCCTGTTGGCGCTCCCCGACGCGACCTGGGAGGTCGGGCTGCACGGCTGGGGCGTGTCGGTGGAGCTGCGCGGGGCCCTCGACCGCGCCGCGCTCGACCGGGCGCTGGCCGCCGCCGAGGGGCTCCGCGACCCGCTGCGCGCGCCCCTCCCACGCAGCAGCCGCCGCAACTGGGCGATCCTGGTCGTGATCGCCCTCGGCGCGGCCTACGCCGTCTGGTGGGCGGTCGTGGGACAGTGACCCGGCTCGAGCCGAGACGCCAGGAACGACCTGGCCATCGGTGAGGATCCGCGATACCCCCGCGAAAGGGGGAGGATCCAGCTGGCCGACGACGCGCTCGTGTTCCACCCGACCTCGCTCGGCGATTCGATCGCGGCCCGCGCCGGCGCCCACCCGGCCCGCGGTCGCGAGGGCTTGGTGGTGCGGGTGGCGAGGGTCGACGGTCCGCGCCGCAACGCGGGCCAGACCGCGACCGCGTACGTGCGGTCGCTCGGCTACGGGGTGCCACCGGACCGAGAGTGGCAGCCGATCGAGCGATGGCAGGCGCTCGACCTGCTGGCGAGCGTGCTGACCCACGATCTCGCGTACCAGTACCCGCTGATCGCGCCCGAGCTGGCGGAGGCGCTGGCCGCAGCGTTCCTCGCGTTGTTCGCGCCGGGGTCGGTGTGGTTTGCCGCGGGCGACGACATCGGCAGCCTGTCCGACGTTCGACAAGGGCCTCGTGGCGGTGGACGCCGAGACCGTCGGGATCTTCTGGGTGTTCGACGAGGACTGAGCGCGACGGCGAGGCCCGTCAGTACGTTCCCCGGATCACGAAGTACGAGCCGCGGATCGTGCCGGCGAGCTTCGACTTCTGGCGGGCGAACTCGAACGATCCGAGCTCCGCCGGGATCTCCATCCCGTCGGACAGCTTGAACCCGACCGCGCGCTTGCCCCCGTCGGCGAGGCCGTACATCACGTTGATCGCGAGCCCGCTCTCGTAGAACACGTACGCGAACCGCGTCCCGTCGGCCTCGAACCGGGTGGCCTCCAGCGGGCGGGACGCGATCGTCAGGTCGCGCTCCCGAAGGACCTGGTGCACCCACGCGACCACGTCCGGCACGGCGTCGGCCGGGTCGACGGCGAAGGTATGGCCGTACTTGTTCGCGAAGTACCGGGCCTCGTTGGCGCGCAGGCCGGCGAGCGCCGCGGCCACGGGCGAGGACTCGAGCCCCGCCGTCGACACGGTCACGTAGTCCACCACCGTCGCCATCCGTCCTCCTGCCCGGATCCGTACTCCGCCGGACCGCGGTCGCGCTCGCCCTGCACCGCGCGGGGCAGGTTACGCCGCACCCTGGCGTACCGTCCCGAGAGGAGCGCACCGGCATGGCGAGGGAGACCTACAGCGGCAGTTGCCATTGTGGCGCGGTACGGTTCCGGTTCGCGAGCGAGGCGATCACCACGGGGTACCGCTGCAATTGCTCGATCTGCATCCGCAAGGGCGCCGTGCTGTCGTCGTACGTCCCCGGGACCGACTTCGAGCTGTCGGCGGGCGAGGGGTCGCTCTCCGTGTACCAGTTCGGCGACCGAGACGTGCAGCACTGCTTCTGCGAGACCTGCGGCGTCGCCCCGTTCACGGTGGTGGCCAGCGTGCCCGACGGCTACGCCGGTCTCGCGCAGCCCGGCGCTCGTCGGGTGAACCTCGGCTGTGTCGAAGGGCTCGACCCGTTCGCGTTGACGATCGTGGTCCTCGACGGCAGGTCGTTGTAGCGGGCTCGGGTGGTCGACCGGTAGGTTGGCCTCCGGCCTCGGAGGGCGGATGTGGGTCTCGGGTGCAGCGTGGGCGGCAGAGCCCGATCTCGCCTGGTACGCGAGCGCGGAAAACCTGCCGCGGATCGGTGACCTCGACGTCCATCTCCCCGTCGCGCCTCCCGACACCGGCCGGTTCAACGTCATATCGGTGGCCCGCAGCACCCACCAACCCGGGTCCGTGGTGGCGCTCGCCATCGACGCGGAGTCCCCTTCGTCCGAGGCCCTCGCGCTGGTGGCTCGGGTCGCACCGTGGGCGACCGTCGTGGCGGTGCTGGACCCCGATCGGCCGCTCACGCCTCCGCCGCTCCCTGCGGACGTGCTCACGACCGCTCGGCAGATCTGCGGAGGCGGAACCGACGCCATGCAGCGCGAGTTCGACGCGCTGTGTCATCTCGGCACCGTCCATGGGCCCGAATGGATCGCGCTGGGGGGCTGGGACGCGCTCGTCCGCCGCTGTCCGGAGGCGTCGGCACATCTGGCGGGTGTCGTCGCGGTCGTCGGCGGAGGGCCGGACTGCGCTCCCGCCGAGCCGCGGGTGTTGCGGCGCTTGTCGCCCGCGCCGCTCGCTCCGGCCGAGGCCACGACCTGGGGCGAGGCGTGGCCGGCGCTCGCGGTCGAACCGCCGGAGGAGCCGCGTCACGAGCCGCCCCCGGGACCCCGGGTCTTCGTGTTCCACCACTCCGCGTGTTCGGAGCCGACGCGCTGCCGTGCCCTCATTGCGACGGCCGCCTGCGCGTCCACGCGGTGATCCAGGGCCGCTGGGCGACGAGCAGGGTGCTGGGGTGCTTGGGCCGGCCCTCGGGACCATGGCGGAGGCCCTTATCCTACCTGTCCCCTGCACCGTCAGGAGGTGGTCGGGCGACTCTCGGTGGATCTCCACCTTGGACCGCAGGCGCCAGATCGCCTTGTCGCACGCCCGACTCGCCGTGGACGCGCCCCACAGCTCGCGCAACAGCTCGTCGCGCTCGACCGTCGCCCCCGCCCGGACGATCAAGTACCTCAGGACCTCCAGCTCGCGCCCGGTCAGCGGCACCATCGCGCCGCCGCGCAACACGAGCCCCGCTCCAGGTCGACCGCACACCCGAGCAAGCCCACGACAGTGTCCATTTCCCCCCGAGCACCCTACCCGTCCATCCGTCGCGAACGGGCTCGTCTCCCCCACAGTGCTCGATCCGCCTCCGGAGGAGCCGAGGCGAGCGAGGTACGGGTGGGCGCACCCGCCACGACACGTGCCGGGCGAACTCGCCGGACCCCCACGTGTTGGGCGAAGCGCGCGTCGGCTGTGCCGCTCGCGGTTGGCCAGTGCTGATCCGCCGTCTATAGCGGGCGATCGACAACTCCGAAGGTGCTTTCGATGGATCCGACGCCTGCGGCTGAGCGGCGTCCGGCTCGGTCACGGCGTTCGGCAGTCGAGGCGCAGCACGCTCGACCAGCCGCCGGGACAGGCGGCGACCGCGGCGTCCCACGCGGCGACCCGCTCGGGATCCCCGAGCGCGAGCCCGACCCCGGGGTGTAGCCACCTGAACAGCGCCGCCGCGGCGTTCAACGAGTCGCCACGTCGGCGGGTGCGATCGAGCGCCGCGACGAGACCGGCGGTGGCGTCGACTCCGAGGCGCCGCAGGACCGCGAGCGGGACCGACATCGGGTCGCTGTCGGGACGGAACGCCGCTGCGGTGACCACGAGCTGCAGCGGCGGACCGCGGCGGAGGCCGACCGCGTGCCCCAAGCGGTCGAACTCGCGACGCAGCGCCCCAACGAGCTCGGGCAGCGACTCCGGCGCACAGACGACGAAGTCCGGCCCGCGCCAGGTTTCGGGCGCTGGGTCGAATCGACACGGCGAGTCGACCGCGCACCCGGGCGCGTCGACCCAGAAGCCGCCCACGGACGGCTCGCGCCGGGTGGTCGAGCTGTCACGGCCGAGCCAGGTCGCGCCGCCGTCCTCGAGCGACCACGGACCGAACCCCGGCCGCGCGCCTTCTACGGACGGGACGTGGCCGTCGGGACAACGGACCCGCAGCGCGCCGTACTCGGGCGACGGGACCGCCGTGTCGGGGTGGGCGGGCGCACCGTCCCACCATCCGTCGCCGTCCGAGTCCCACCGCTGGGGATCGGTCCCGGCGAGGTGCTCGCCGAGGCTGACGACGTCGTCGTGGTCGGGGTCGGACAGCCAGTCGCGCTGCTCGGTCACGGGCAGGTCCAGGAACCCGACCAGCGGCGGCTCGGCTCCGGCCGCACGCAGCGCCACGTCGAGCTCGGCGGCGGTCCATTGCGGGCGGGCGTACAGGCCCGTACCGAGGACGGGCCAGATCTGGGACACGTACCGACGCGCGGCGGTCTGGGTGTCCGTGTAGGCCGGGTCAGCGGGCTCGAGTTTGCCCGCGATGGAGACCATCTGGTCGATGGGGGAGACCCACGAATCCTGTTCGCAGCCCGACCCGGTGCGCTCGGCGACGCACGCGGCGAGGGTTTCCGTAAGGGCCTCGGCAAGGAAGCCGTACTGACACCAGGCGTGGCTCACCTCATGCTCGACGAGGCATCGACTGACCCGGGTGGTCTGCGGCCGCACCCAGATCTCAATCAGGCGCCCCTGGAGGATCACCGCTCTGGCTTCGGAGCCGTCCGGCCGCCACGTTTGCGAGACGATTCGCACGGTCGCAACCGCCGAGCCCTCACGGCCCGTGCAGGTTGCCGCCGCGTCCCACGCCGCAGTGGCCCACTCGGCCCACGGGCCTTCGAAGGACGGCGAAGCGTGCGCCTGCAGCGCCAAAGCGACGATCATGGAGGAACCTCGTCTGGAGTTACACACGACCCCGCGCTGGTGACACACTGGCCGGCCGCCTGGTCCCAGCGCAACCCACACCGCGCCGCGATCTCGCCGGGCTTGCATCCAGCGACTTCGTTGCACTTCTCCTGACTCGGTGGCGGCTCGGTCGCGCAATGCGTGAGTGTTGAGATCCAGAGGGGTTCGTCGACCGGAGACTTGGGCGGTTCTTTTGGGTCTTCCGGGGGTCCAGTCACGACGACCTCCTCCCCCCTCAGGCAGATGCACCCACCGCCTCCGTCCGGCACACAGGTAATCTCATCGTTTCCGTCGGACTCTCGGACCTGACGGGTCAGTTCCTGGCACGCCGCGACGTTCTCGGGCGTGGGCTCATCCCTGGGCGGGTCGGGATCGTCGCCGTCCGTCGGCGTTTCCGGGGGCGGCAGATCGGTGCCGGGCGGCGGCGGCGTGGGTTCCACAGTTGTCGGCGGGCCGCCCGTTGGCGGTGTGCCGC
>JBEBJC010000487.1:0-6301 GCA_040080105.1 Myxococcota bacterium | reverse complement strand
GCGCCGGTCTCCCGGTCGCTCGCCCCAACTCCGCTACGGAGCCGCCGCGCCGGTCACCCGGCGCGGCGAGTCAGCTCACTGATTCTGGAGGAAGTCCGCCGCGTTGCCGCCCGCCGCCGCGTTCGCGTCGATCCAGGAGTCGAGGACCAGGCCGACCGTCGGGTCGGCGAGCTTCGACAACAGGTTCGGGTTGAGCGGTCCGGAGAGCGTCGAGCCGCCCTGGCCGCGCAGCGGGACACCCGCCGCGAGGTCGAGGATCGGCTTGGTGAGCGACACGTTCGACGCGCCGGTGTACTCCGCGACCTTGTCCCAGTCGTACACGACGTTGTTCAGGTCGAAGTTGTCGGCCGGGGCCCCGTTCACGCAGTAGATGCGGTTCGGGTTGGCGTCGAGCGGGTTCACCGGGCACCCGTCGGCGTCGGCCAGCAACAGGCCGGTGCCGAGGCCCGCCGTCATGTGGACGTAGTACGGGCTGTTCAGGTGGTTGTTCGTGTTCTGGCCGATGTGCTGCTGCAGCAGGGCGAAGTTCACGCCGGCGTAGTTCCGGTTCTCGATGTCCGCGAAGTACGTGGTGTACTCGGCGTTGGCGTCGAAGTTCGCGATCTGGGCGTCGTTCAAGTGACAGGCGACGCAGTTCTTCGAGCCCTCGTACTGCGCGGTCTGCTTGCCGCGGATGCTGTGCGGGGCGATCCGGTTGTGCGACATGGCGGGGAACGCGCCGGTTCCGCCGTAGTTCGGGTTGTTGCCGAGCCCGTTGCGGTCGCTGAACGTGATGCCGTCCGCCAGGTTCCCGTTGAGGTCGACGTACCGGTAGAACGGCTTCATGCCGCCCCACGCCGCCCCGATCTCGCCGCGGGTGGTGACCTCGAGGAAGTACCAGTTCGGCAGGATGTAGGTGAAGTCAGCGTTCGTGACCTGCACCGCGATCCGCTCGCCGGTGGTGTTGCTGAAGAAGTAGTTCGCGGGGTTCGCGTTGTACTGCAGCTGGAGATGGCAGCCTTCGCAGTTGTTCTCCCACGAGGAGTGGCAGCTGTCGCAGGACAGGTCATCCATGTGGGTGAAGCCGATCGCGTACAGGTTCGGGTTGGTCTGCATCGGGCCGACGCCGTTGCTGGAGTCGCCGTCCGCGGCGCCCATCGCGTAGGACGCGATCGGGTCGTAGATCGCCTGGCCGGTCAGCGGGTTCTGCTTCGTGTTGATGATGGTCACGTCGCGGACCTGCGGGATGAAGTGCCGCAGGCCGTCGAGGCGGCTGGTGAGCCAGTAGTTGCCCACGCCGTCGACCGACACGTTCCGCATCTGGTTGCCGAACCGATCGGTGGTGCAGATGGTGGTGGCGCCGGTGTAGTCCTCACACGCGGTGGTCTCGGCGTACGTCTCGACCGAGCCGTGGCAGTTCTCGCACAACACGCCGACCGTCTGGTCCATCTTCGACCAGATCTTGCCGTTGTTCGGGTCGCCCTCGGTGCCGTTGTGCACGTCGCGCGAGCCGTGGCAGTCGATGCAGCCGAGGCCGGCCTCGTAGTGCACGTCCGGCGAGGTGTCGTCGCGGCCGTCCCCGTCGTAGTCCTCTTCCAGCAGGTACTGGTTGAAGTTACGACCGTTGAACGTGTTGTTCGCCACCGCCGGATCGAACAGGCGGGTGTCGAACTGGGTCGTCGCGAACGTCACCGGGTTGGCCGGGTACTGGAACCCGTTCACCACGTCGGCGTTCTGGTCGAGCCGGATGCCCCAGTACTGGAGCACGGTGCGGTTCGAGCCCTGGTGGCAGCCGACACACGCGTAGTCGGCCACGCCGCGCACGAACGCGCCGTTCGGCATGATCTTCGCGACGTTGCGCAGCTGGTGGGTCTCGGCGTGCGGACGCTCGGGCGCGGCGATCGCGTCCGGGTTCGCGGGCTCGATCTTGTTGATGTTCGGGTCCGTCGTGCGCGACCGGCCGTCCATCGAGTAGTTCATGTGGCAGACCGAGCAGCCGCTCGACCGGAAGTCGGCGTAGCGGTTGTTCGCGCCCTTGCTGCCGGCGTGGCAGTCACCACACTGGAACACGACCGACTCGATGACCACGTGCTCGAGCGGCGAGCCCGGGATCACCGCGTTCACGTACTGGCCCGCGGCGTTCGCGTTGTACCGGTAGTTCGCGATGGTGTTCGCGTCGTAGATCTGGTTGTTGTACATGCCCGAGGTGTCACCCCAGGCCGCGTACTCGGGGATCTCGAGGTTCTTGTTGACCGGGCCGATCACGTTCGCGTCGTACACCCAAGTCGGGTCGGTCCGCTCGCGGAAGCCGTAGTCCGAGGCGGTCTTGCCGTAGAGCTCGGCGGTCTCGGGCACCGCGCCGGGCGAGCCGACGGTGAACAGCGTGTTGCTGTAGAAGCCGGGCTCGTTCGCGATGAAGCCCTTCGGGAACCAGTCGGCGTGCTCGCCGCCGTGGCAGCCTGTCTGGCCGCAGCCGTAGCCCGCCGCCACCACCCGGGTGTCGCCCGGGTTCTGGAACCGGAGCCAGTCCATCGCCGCGTAGGTCTTCCCGTTCACTTCGTAGTCGGGGTACTTGTCCACGCCGGTGAGGGTCAGGAAGTTGAAGTACGCCGTCGGGTTGGTGACGAGGTTGGTGTCGTCGCCGATCTGCGGCGGGACCGGCACGTGGCTCGCGTCCTTGCCCAGACCCTCGGGGTCACCACCGTGACACTCGGAGCACTTGATGTAGCCCGCCACGCCCGTGGGGTGGGGGTTCGACATCCCGGTCCCGCCGTAGTCGTTGGCGTTCGAGCCGTTGTGGCACGCCATGCAGCTCTCGACGCCGAGCTCGGGCGGCGGGGGCGGCTCCACGTCCGGATCGGGCGGGCACTCTTCGGCGGGCGGCGCGTCACACAGGGTGGGATCGCAGTCGCAGCACGCCAGCCGCATCGGGATGGACTCCTGCGAGAAGTCGCAGCGGTCCATCGTGTCGCAGTTGTAGGTCTGCTCGTTGAACGTGTAGTTGGTACAGTCGACCGGGGGAAGAACCCCAGTGCCGGCCGGGCCGTTCGGATTGGGTCCCTGCTCGAACGGCTTCAGGCTTTCGCAGCCCGAAATCGTCAAGGCGACCCCCGTGACGAGGATTGCTCGCATGGGTGCTCCTGCTCGGCCGACATGGCCGAGGCGGGTTGTAGGGAACTGGCTGGGAGCCAGGGTGGTGGAAACGTTCCCGGAATGGGGGAGGTTCGAAGCCGCGGCGCGGGGTCCGAGGACCGACCGGCTTCCCGACCCACCGGACCCGGCCACGGCGATCGCGGGACGGATTCCGTCCGCCGGCGCGACCGCTGCAGAAGGCGGGTTGGAGGTAGGGAGGAGCGACTTCACGGGGTTCTCTCCATTTGGGGTTCATCCGGGAAGGCCATAGGCCCAACATGCGTACTGCAAGACCCGGGCCAGACATTCCGTGACGCGGCTGACGAGATCGTGACGCGGATCTGCGGGCCCGTGCGGCGGGAATGTCGCACCCAGTGGGATCCGGATGGGACAGATCGGCGGGGAGGGCGGAGCGGCCCCGGTCGCCCCCTGGGCGGTGGCGCGTCGTGGAAAGTGCGATACTCGTCGCGGTCGCAGGACCGAGGTCGAGGAGGCGGGTCGATGGCTCAGGCCGCACCCAGGCGCCGGATGAGCCCACGCGAGATCCTGGGATGGGTCTCGATCGTGGGCGTCACCTTCGTGTTGTCGTGGGTCGCGATCATCGTGCTGGGGTTCGGCGCTCCGTACTACTTGTCGCCGGGCTCGGCCCACCCCGCGCACCCGCTCGACACCTACTACGGGTCGGGCCGCCCGATCGGGCTGCTGCTCGGCATCGTGGGCGCGTCGCTGATGGTCGTGCTCCTGATGTACAGCGTGCGGAAGTGGGTCCCGTTCCTCGGGTTCCTCGGCTCGAGCCAGTTCTGGATGCGGTTCCACCTGGTGTGCGGGCTGCTCGGTCCGGCCTACATCCTGCTGCACGCCGAGCTCAAGCCGCCGAGCGGGTTCGTCGCCATCGGGTTCTGGTGCATGGTGCTGGTCGCGCTGTCCGGGTTCTTCGGCCGGTACCTGTTCGGGTACTTCCCGCAGACCGCCGCCGACATGAAGCTCGACCTCGAGACCAGCCACCGCCGGATCGGCGAGCTCAAGGCGCAGCTCGTGGCCGAGACCCGCGACGCGAAGGGCGCGAAGCTGTCGGGCGCCGTGGCGCTCGCGGGTGACCTCCGGTTCGAGCCGCGCACCTTGGGCGAGCTGATGGTGCTCGACGCCGACGTGCGCCGCCGCACCGAGCTGGTGAAGATCCTCCTGTTCCGGGCGGGCCTGCCGGCCGACGTGCGCAAGCGGGCCGAGAAGCTGCTCGTGGCGCAGCTGCAGCTCCGGCGGACCATGGCGGGCTACGACGTGGCGCGCAGGCTGCTGCGATACTGGAACCTGTTCCACCAACCGCTCGCACTCGCGATGTACCTGATCATGATCGTGCACATCCTGAACGCGGTGATCTTCGGCGGGTCGGTGAAGGTCCTGCTCGGCGGGCTGTACTGATGGAGAACGTCGCGAACCTCCTGTGCATCGGCCTGATCACGGTGTTGTTCGTGCTCCCGATGTGGGCGTACATCAACCTCACCGAGCGCTCGGCGCGCATCGCGCGGGACAAGGCGATCGAGGCGGGCCGGCACGAGCCGGTCACCATCCAGCCGTACGTCGACCTGGCGGTGTGCATGGGCTCGGGCGCCTGTGTGCCCGCGTGCCCCGAAGACGTGCTGAAAGTGCTCGACGGCCAGGCGGTCGCGGTGAACATGTCGGCGTGTATCGGGCACGGCGCGTGTGTGCCTGCGTGCCCGGTGGGCGCCATCGAGCTCGTGTTCGGCTCGGAGAAGCGCGGGATCGACATCCCGCGGGTCGGCCCCGACTTCCAGACCAACGTGCCCGGGGTGTACATCGCGGGTGAGCTCGGCGGCATGGGGCTGATCGCGAGCGCGGCCGAGCAGGGCGTGAAGGCGATGGCCAACGCCCTCGCCGGCGTGAGCCCGCGCGAAGGCCTGGCGGACGTGGTGATCGTGGGGGCCGGCCCAGCCGGCATCGCCGCGGCCGCCCTCGGGAAGCAGAAGGGCGCGAACTTCGTGTTGGTCGACCAGGAGCAGGTGGGCGGCGCGGTGCGCCACTACCCCCGGAAGAAGCTGGTGTTCACCCGACCGATGGAGGTGCCGGGCTACGGCAAGGTGAACCTGCGCACCCTGCTCAAGGAAGACCTGGTCGCGCTGTTCGAGAAGATCGTCGCCAAGCTGGCGCTGCAGGTCGACACGTTCGAGCGGGTCGACAAGGTGCGGCCCCGGCCCGACGGCGGGTTCGACGTGGTCACCGACAAGCGCACCCTGCCGACTCAGCGGGTGATCCTCGCGCTGGGACGCCGCGGGACGCCCCGCAAGCTCGACGTGGAGGGCGAGGACCAGGAGAAGGTCGCGTACTCCCTGCTCGAGCCGGAGCACTACCAGTACGACCACCTGCTGATCGTCGGCGGCGGGGACTCGGCGGTCGAGGCGGCGCTGCAGCTGTCGGAGCAGCCGGGGAACACGGTGACCTTGTCGTACCGTGGCGACAAGATCAACCGACCGAAAGACAAGAACATCAAGCTGCTGAAGGACGCGGTCAAGACCAAGCGGGTGTCGCTGCTGCTCGAGTCGAACGTGAAGGAGATCGCGGCCGACCGGGTGGTGATCGACCACAAGGGCGACGCGAACATCTTGCCGAACGACTACGTGTTCGTGATGGTCGGCGGCGTGTTGCCCACGAAGTTCCTGCAGGACGTGGGCATCAAGATCCAGAAGCACTTCGGCAAGCGCGTGCAGGAGCTCGACGACGAGCCCGCGCCGAAGGGAGACACCGCGCCCCAGTCGCTGCCGCTCGACCTGTCGTTCCTGAACCGGGCCGGCTCGGACGAGCAGACGATGGCGCTGCCGATGAAGGGCAACGACGAGCCCACCGTGTCGCTCGCCGCCGACGAGGTGGCGGCGATGATCGCCTCGCTGGAGGCAGAGCCTGCGCCCGCGCCTGCACCCGCTCCCGCGCCGGCCCCCCCCGGAGGCCCGCGCAGCGCGGTGGTCCGGCCTCCGCCGCCGTCGGGGTTGCAGCGGCTCGACACCCACAGCGTGCCCAAGTCCGAGCGGTCGGCGGAGCCGGTCGAGCCCGAGGCGCCGGCGCCCGCTGCGCCCGGGCTGCCCGTGTCGTTCGGCGACGGCCCCCCGCCCGGGTACAAGCGCGAGGTCACCGAGATCAAGCCGCTCAAGCGGGTCTCGGCCGACGGCGGGCCCAAGAC
>JBEBJC010000486.1:0-6316 GCA_040080105.1 Myxococcota bacterium | reverse complement strand
GAGCGCCCCGCCCTCGAGGTCGGCCCCGTCGTCTGCGCGGGGCCCGCCCCCGTCGTGCAGCTGCCGTTCACCTTCGTGTTCGCGCCCGATCCCGCCGACCCCCGGCTCGGTTCCGCGCAAGCCGCGAGCGACGCCGGGTGCGCCGTCCGGCTCACCGCCGGTCCACGCGGGAGCCTGTACCTGGGCGGCGGGGTCCGGGGCCGGGTGTACGGTTCGCTGTCGGTGATCGACACCACGACCCTGGCGTCGCTCGCCACCCTCCCCCTCGAGGACCTGCAGCTCGAGGGGAAGGGCCACACGGGCGGGCCGACCCTGGCGAAGGCGACCCTGCCGCCCGGGACCGATCTCGGCGCGCTGGTGGTCGAGATCGAAGGCTGGGTGAAGCTGCAGTGTGTGGGCACCGGCACCAGGAGCTGGGCGAGGGCGGACGTCCAGAAGTTCGACGTGCCCACGCTCGGGTGGGGCGAGTGCGGATCCTGACCAGGGCCCCGGACGGCGGGCTGCTGCTCCTGGAATGCCGCTGCCCAGCGCCCGCGGACCGGTGGTACCCTGACGCGAGCGGGGGGGACGGAGTGGCACATCGACAGCTCGCCTCGGTCGCGGCGGTGCTCGTGGCGTCGACCGCGTGTGGTGTACGACGTGGGCGCCCCCGAGGGGGGTGCCCGTGGCTCCTCCACTCCGCCGCCGTGTTCGGCGACGGCGCGGGCGGCGTGGCGCGCGGGGCGATGGCATACCTCCCCGACACGGAGCAGCTGCTGATCGCGGGCGGCGTGGTCGACCGCGGCGCGTACCAGGCCTCGACGATGGAGGTCCGGCTGCTGAACGTCGCCGGCCTGGCCGAGCTCGAGTAGCTCACGGCCCTCAGCGGGAGGGCGCCGGCGGCTCGACCGGCGCGCGCGCCGACTGGGCGAGCCCCTTGATCGCGATCGCGACGAAGTACACCTCCAGCACCTCCCACACGATCTCGCTCCGGATCACCGCGTTGATCAGGAGGCACACGCCGCCCACCAGGTTCAGCCCGTTGAGCAGCAGCGAGGTCCCCCGCTCCTTCATCCCGGAGCGCGCCATCCGGGCCTGCAGCCGCCGGCTGTTGAACGCGGTCACCGCGCACATGATGCACGCTGCGCCCACCAGCCCGAACGGCTGGGACGCGAAGTCGTTCACCGCCGCCATCACCTCCGACACCCGACCTCCCGCGCGGCGTGGACCGCGGTTTTCGCGGCCGGCGTGTAACCCGGCGGCCGGGCTCAGCGTCGAGCGCCGCGGATCCACACCTCCACCGGGCGCGACAGGGTGGCCGGGTCGCGGGTCGGATCGGCGTCGAGCACGAGCAGGCTCGCCTCGGCCCCGACGGCGATCGCCCCCAGCTCGGTCCACCCCCAGCGCGCGGCCGGGGCGGAGGTACACGCGGCGAGGATCCGGGCGCCGTCGAGCCCGGCTCGCCCGAGCAGCCCGAGCTCGTCCGGGTCGATCCCGACCTGCCGGGTGTTGCCGAGGTCGGTGCCGTACAGCACCGTGACGTCGGCCGCGGCGAGCGCGCGGAGGTTCGCCACCGCTGCGTCGGTCCCGCCGAACGCCTCGAGCGTGCTGATCACCGCGCGGCCCGACCACGCCGCCACCGTGGCCGGCGCGAGCGGCTCGACCGGGGTGTGGGCCAACACGTCGGCGCCGAACGCGGCGGCGCGGGCTGCCCCGGCGTCGTCGAGCGCGTGCGCCGCCACCGGCAACCCGAGGGTGTGGGCGGTGTCGATCGCGCGCCGGAGCACGTCGTCGGGCAGCTGCGGGTCCTCCATCGACAGCTTGATCCCGGTGGCGCCGCGACCCGCGAGCCGGCGAACCCCCTGCTCCGCCTGGTCGGCGGTGGCGACCTCCAGGCCGTACCCGCCGGCGCCCCAGCTGGTGGTCGGGTACCCGCCCACCGCGGTGACCATCGGGCCGCTCCACCCGATCCGAGGGCCGCCGAGCTCCACCGTGCCGACCCGGTCTTCGGGGGCCGCCCAGTCGACCGCACCCGCGACGCCGCGATCGGCGAGCTCGGTGGCCACCGGGTAGTACGCGAGGTGCACGTGGGAGTCGATCGCGGCCGGCGCGAGCCACCGCCCGCAGCGGTTCCGATCGGGGATCCCCTCGGCGCGGATCGTGGGGGCGATCTCGACGATCACTCCGTCTCTCAGCCGCACGTCGACGGTGGCGGCGGCCTCGCCCGGCAGGTGGACGTTGCGCAGCACCACTGGGTCCGCCGCGATCGCACAGCCGGCGAACCACACGAACGCGATCATCGGGCCTCCGCGGTGGAACCCCGCAGAGCGGAGTCCGAGGACCGACAGTACGATCCCGCGCGGGGGCCGGATCAGGTCTTGCGGATCTTCTTGACCAACCGGCCGTGGGCCCGCCGCTTCACCAGGCGGCCCGCCTTCCGGAGGCGCTCCTTCCGGCGCTTGCTCTTGAGCATCGCCTTGAGGCGAGCCGTCTTCCTCCGGTTCCGTCCCTGCATCGAATCCTCCCACGGATCGCGAGACCCGATCGAAGGGGGCCAGGTAACCGACCGCAACCCGAGCGCCCACTCCCGCAGAATATGCTTCGGGTGAGCCCCAGGAGCAGCGGCGCATGGCCGGCCGGACCTTTGCCATCGGCGACATCCACGGCGATCTCGAGCAGCTGCACGTCCTGCTGCACCGGATCGGTCCGCTCGACAGCCGCGACAAGCTCGTGTTCCTCGGCGACTACGTCGACCGCGGCCCCGACTCGAAGGCGGTGATCGACTTCCTGCGGCTCGAGCTGCCGAAGACCGGGGTGAAGGTGGTGGCGCTGCGCGGGAACCACGAGGACGCGTGGCTGCGGGTGGTGCGCGACGGGTGGGACGGGTTCGTGTTGCCCCCGGGCAACGGGTGCCTGGCGGCGCTCCGGTCGTACGTCGGCGGCGAGCCGCCCGAGCCGCACGAGCAGCCGCAGTCCGAGACCGAGTGGGAGCAGCTGCTGTCCGGGTCGTTCTACCCCGACGACGTGGTGCAGTGGATGGACGAGCTGCCGTACTTCTACGAGGACGAGGACGCGATTTTCGTGCACGCCGGCCTGCCCCGGGTCCAGGGGAAGTTCCTCCACCCGTCGCTGGTCGACAACCCGGCGATCCTGCTGTGGACCCGCACGATGGACTTCTTCCGCGAGTACCGCGGCAAGACCACGATCGTGGGCCACACCGTGACCAGCCTGCTGCCGCCCGAGCTGTCGTGGTACTCGCCCGAAGACCCCGACGACCTGTGGGCCGGCGAGCAGGTGATCGCGATCGACACCGGGTGCGGCAAGGGCGGGTTCCTCACCGCGATCGAGATGCCCGAGCTGTTCGTGTGGGAGTCGCGCGAGCCGCGCCGGCACAAGCGGGCCCGCGCCGGTTAGACCGCCCGGGTGTTGCTCGACGACGTTGTGGTCACCAGCGCCGCGGTAGGTTCGACCCGATCGCGCACCGAGAAGGCCGAGCGGCTCGCCGCGTTGCTCACCGGGCGCGACCCGGCGGTGCTGCGGGTGATCGTGCCGTGGCTCGCGGGGGAGCTCCACCAGGGGCGGATCGGCGTGGGGTACGCCACGTTGTCGGCCGCGATGGCCCGCCCGCCCGCGCCGGAGCCGACCCTCGGGGTGCTCGAGGTCGATGAGGCGCTGACCGCCCTCGCCGGGCTGACGGGCCCGGGATCGAACACCGCGCGCAAGAATGGGTTGAACGCCCTGTTCGAACGAGCGACGCTCGCGGAGCAGCGGTTCCTCGGGCCCCTCGTGGGCGGGGAGCTGCGCCAGGGCGCGCTCGACGGGGTGATGGCCGACGCGGTGGCGCGGTCCGCTGGGGTGCCCGCCGCGGCGGTGCGCCGGGCGGCGATGTTGTCGGGGAACCTGGTGGCGGCGGCGATGGCGGCGCTCGAGGGCGGGGAGGCCGCGCTCGACGCGTTCCGGCTCGAGTGGTTCCGGCCGGTGTCGCCGATGTTGGCCCAGACCGCGGCCGACCCGGCGGCGGCGCTCGAGGCGCTCGGCGGGGTCGCGCGGTTCGAGGTGAAGCTCGACGGCGCGCGGGTCCAGGTGCACCGGCGCGGCGACGAGGTGAAGATCTGGTCTCGGGCGCTGTTGCCGGTGGGCGACATGCCCGAGGTGCTCGAGGTGGTGCGGGCGCTGCCGGTGCGCGAGATCGTGCTCGACGGCGAGGTGATCGCGCTGCGCCCGGACGGTCGGCCCCGGCCGTTCCAGGTCACGATGACCCGGTTCGGTCGGTCGGCCGACGCGCTCGACGACGCGCTGCCGCTGACCCCGCTGTTCTTCGACGTGCTCGCGGTCGACGGCGAGGTCCTGCTCGACGCGCCGCTGTCGCAGCGGTCCGCGGTGCTCGAGCGGGTGGTGCCGGCGGCGAACCGGCCGGCGGCGCGGGTCACGTCGTCGGCCGACGAGGCGCGGGCGATGTTCGACGAGGTGGTCGCGGGCGGGCACGAGGGGCTGATGGCGAAGTCGCTCGACGCGCCGTACGCGGCGGGCAGCCGCGGCGCTGGGTGGCTGAAGATCAAGCCCGTGTGGACCCTCGATCTGGTGGTGCTGGCGGCGGAGTGGGGGAGCGGCCGGCGGCGCGGGAAGTTGTCGAACCTCCACCTTGGTGCAAGAGACGGGGGCGCACGAGACGGGGGTGGAGGAGACGAGGGCGCCCGAGACGGCGCCCGGTTCGTGATGTTGGGCAAGACGTTCAAGGGCCTGACCGACGAGCTGCTCGAGTGGCAGACCCGCGAGCTGCTCGCGCGCGAGGTCGACCGCGAGGGCCACGTGGTGCACGTCCGCCCCGAGCTGGTGGTCGAGATCGCGTTCAACGAGGTGCAGACCAGCCGGCGGTACCCGGGCGGGGTCGCGCTGCGGTTCGCCCGGGTGGTGCGGTACCGGCCCGACAAGACCGCCGCGCTGGCGGACACGCTCCAGCGGGTGCGGGCGATCGCCTCGGGCCAGGCCCACGCCCTCGCGGGGCCCCGGCGCGAGTGACCGCGGTCAGCCGGTGATCTGGTCGATCCGGGTCGACAGCTCGGCCGCGCTCGCGAGGCGCTCGTCGGGGTCGACCCGCAGGAGCTCGGCGCACAGCGCCTCCACCGCCTCCGGCACGTCCGGCTTGCGCTCCCGCATCGGCACGTACCGCCCCTGCATCACCTGCCACAGCGTCTTCTGCGCGGTGTCGCCGTGGAACGGGACGTCCTTGCACACGAGCTCGTACAGCAGCACCCCCAGCGTCCACAGGTCCGCCCGGGTGTCGACCGAGCCGGCGTCTTTGATCTGCTCGGGCGCCATGTACTCGGGGGTGCCGAGGGTGCTGTACTCGACCGACAGCAGGTTCCGCCCCTGGCCCGGGACCAGGCGCTTCGCCAGCGCCATGTCGTTGACCCGCGGGTTCAGCCGCTTGTCGACGAGCACGTTGGTCGGGTTGAGGTCGCGGTGCACGATCCGCTGCTCGTGCAGCGCCATCACCCCGCGCACCACCCCGCGGAGGAACTTCAGCGCCATCGGCGCCGGCAGGGTCCCGTAGCGGTTCACCCACGCGACCAGCGTCCAGCCGTCGATCCACTCCGACACCACGAACGGGCGGTCCTCGAACAGCCCCGCGTCGAGCACCCGCACGACGTTCGGGTGCACGATCGTGGCCTGCAGGCGCGCGGTCTCGATCAGGGCCCGCGCGGTGCGCTCGGGCTGGCGCGGGTGCAGGATCTTCAGCGCGCAGCGGGTGTCGAGCACCCGGTGGCGCGCGTGGAACACCTCGCTGCGCGGCCCCACGTCGATCCGCTCGAGCAGCTCGTACGGGCCGATCCGTCCGCCGACGTCGGGCATCCGAACCCTCCACCGGCCCGTTCGGTCCGCGGGCTCAGGCCGCGGTGTCGGCCCGGTTCCACGGCAGCTCCGCCGGGTCCTTGCCGAGCTCGCGCAGGTGGCGCTCGATCCACCCGCGCACCTCCGGCAGGCCGATCGGGGTCTCGGACAGCTGCGGCAGCGGGTCGAACGCGGCGGCGAGGAGGTCGTCGTCGGCGACGCGCAGCTTGGTCCGGCAGTCGTCGAGGAACCGTTGCCGGTCGTCCGGGCGCAGCGTGTCGACCTTGTTCACCACCACCAGCACCGGGCGCCCGCGCGCGCGGCACGCCTCGTGGTCCGCCTTCTCGCGCGCCTGCACCCCGCCCTGGGCGTTCACCAGGTACACGTACACGTCGATGTGGTCGAGCACCTGGCGGGCCTCCTCGGTCACCGACTCGATCACGTCGCCCATCCCGGGGGTGTTGACCACGAACAGCGCGGTGGACTGGGGCAGCCGGCGGATCTC